>JAJDBE010000122.1 GCA_029261515.1 Nitrospinaceae bacterium
ATGGTCGGATCGATTTAGGGTGAAAACACAACGACCCATTCCTGTGTATTGAAATCGAAGGTCAAGAGGCCCGACCTTTCACCCGTCAGAGAAAACAATATATTCCCAGGAGATGTCTGTTGGAGAGGATCGCTTTCGGGGCCAATATTCCCGTTAGAATTGGAAAAGGTTAATGTTTCTGGAAAGTCATCTTTTCTGATGATTTAAGGCAACGCTCACCCTTCCCTGAAAACCAAAGCGCAACCCGTTAGTTTCATTAGCTTTAAGGTTTACCCATAAGCTGCCGGAATAATCGATTTATATGAATTTTTTTGATTCAGGGCCTATATTTTAAGTGAAGGAGGAATGGTTCTCAGCGATCCTCCCGGAAATTTCAGGGCTTTGTTTAAAGGGGTTTCCGGCTGAGAACATTCCCCTTCGAACTCCTTAGTCTGTTGAAGTGGTTGTGTAGCGTAAGGAGAGAGCGTTGTTAAGAAGTAAACCCAAAACGAGGATCACTGACCTATGTGCTCCGCATAAAGCAGGTCATGCGGAGCCCAATGGGGAGGCTGGTTATGTTTCGCATACGATTTCATGGCCGCGGCGGGCAGGGGATTAAAACCGCCAGCCAAATCCTGGGGACCGCTGGGTTTCTTTCCGGATACCAGGCTCAGGATTTTCCTTTATATGGCGCAGAACGCAGAGGCGCTCCTATTGTGGCCTTCACCCGGTTGGCGAATGAAAGCATATTGGAGCGTGGAGCCATTTCCCGTCCCGATGTTCTTTTAATCGGCGATGAAACCTTGATCGAGGACCCGATTGCCGCTCCTTTTGCCGGAGCCGAGGCAACGACCCGGATTTTCATCAACTCCACCCACGATGCAAAGGCGCTGAAAGAACATTTTCACCTGCTTTCTCTGCCGGTAGCAGTGGACCTGATGGAACTGTGTCTCCGTCATTTAAAAAAGGGAAATATTTTAAGCACGGCCCTGGCAGCGGCAGGCGCGCGGATGCTAGGGTTTATCGACCGCCCCAAACTTCAAGAGGCTATAGAAATTGAATTGGAACAGCAAGGATTTGAGGGAGAGGTTGTCCAGAAAAACCTGGAACTGGCGGACGAAATATTCGACGCCATCTCCCCTTCTTCTTTGATGGAGCGGGAGGAAGAGCCTTTGAGCCCCGCCAATCTGGCCAAGGTCGAGCAGGAAGAAGGTGCCAGTGGAATGCCACTGATTCTGCATCCCGCCAACATGGCGTTGAGGAAAACCGGCAACTGGCGTGTCAACCGCCCGGAAATTGATTATGAGCACTGCAACGCGTGCTGGATCTGCTTTGCCCGTTGCCCGGACGGCGCCATGGGCATCGGTCCCGACGGCAAACCGAGAATCGACTACGATCATTGCAAAGGCTGTCTCATCTGTGCCGAGGAATGCCCAAGCCATGCCATTAAAGTCGTACGTGAGGTCACGTCATGGTAGCCACTAAAATCAATACAAAAATGCTGACCGGCAATAAAGCCGCCGCCTGGGGGGCCCGGTTGGCGGACGTCGATTACGTGCCTGCGTTTCCCATCACACCGCAGACGGAAATCGTGGAAACCCTGGCGCAGTGGTTCGCGGAAGGAACGATGCAGGGCAAGTTCACCAACATGGATTCGGAACATTCCATGTTCGCCGCCGCCGGTTCCGCCGCGGCTTCTGGAGTGCGGGTGTTCACGGCTTCTTCCAGCCAGGGGATTCTTTACGGTCTGGAAATGTTGCACACCATTTCCGGCTGGCGGGTTCCATTAGTTCTGGTCAACGTTTCCAGGGGACTGGCCACCCCCATCACCCTGGAACCCGATCATAACGACGTCATGGCCACAAGGGATACGGGAATTGTGCAACTGCATGCGGAAACCTGCCAGGAAGTTCTCGATCTGATTCTTTTGGCATATCGGATCGCAGAAGACCCCAGGGTCTTACTGCCGGTTCTGGTGAATATCGACGGGTTTTATCTGTCGTTCACCCGCGAACCGGTGGAATTGCCGGACGAAAATGAAGTGCGGGTCTTTCTGCCTGCGTTTAAACCCGTGCAACCGGTATTCCAAGCGTCGCAACCGCAGGCGAGAGCCTCGGCAGTGCTGGGAGGCGTGAATTACTCTTTTTTCAAATATCAACACCATCTGGCCACACTGCATGCGGAACGGGTGTTCATGGAAGTGGCCCGTGAATATGGCGCCCGGTTCGGACGCCATTACGAATCGGTCGAACGCTACAAAATGGACGACGCCGATAGCGTTTTCGTCATGAGCAATTCGTTCGCCACCAAGGGAAAAGCCGCGGTGAACAAACTGCGCAAACAGGGAATCAAAGCCGGTCTGTTAAAACTCCGGCTGTTCAGGCCTTTCCCGGTGGACGCAGTGGCGGATGCCTTGTGCGGTCATCAAAAAGTAGCCGTCATCGACCAGAATATCGCCCCCGGCGCCGGCGGCATTACGTTTCCTGAGATCGCTTCGGCGCTTTACCACCGGGAAGACCGGCCCAAACGTCTGCTTTCAGTCATCGGCGGTTTGGGCGGCATGGACATCCGCGACGGCGATTTTCTGTCGATTGTCGAGCATCTCGATGAAAAAGATTTCAAGGGTCCACTGATGCTGTTCCGGAAAGAAGATCTGGATGGATTCCGGACCCTGCAGAAAATAGCGGGACCTGATGAGGAGCGTGAATAAAATGACGGATTCCACGGACACCATTAAAAAGATCAAGGACCTGAATCCAGAGGAACAGATCGCGCCGGGAACGCCTATGTGCGCCGGTTGCGGAGGGCTGGAAGCCCTGCGCCTGATGCAAAAGGAACTGGGAGAAAACGTTCTTTACACAAACGCGGCGGGTTGTTTCACCCTGCTTTCGGTGTATCCCTTCACCCCGTTTCGCGGGTCCTGGCTTTACACCTCGATGGCTTCCCCCGCCGCAGCGGCTCAGGGCGTGCGCGACGCATTGGATATCCGCAAACACAAACACGGCATGCCGGAAGAAGAAGATCTTCAGGTCATGGTCGTGGCCGGCGACGGTTCGAGCAACGATATGGGCCTCGCGCCCACCTCGGCGGCCATTCACCGGGGACTGGATTTTCTTTACTTCTGCTACGACAACGAGGGTTACGGCAACACCGGATTCCAGCTGTCCGCCGCCAGCCCCTACGGCAGTGCGACGCAAACCAGTCCGGGAACGAAATTGCACCCTGCCGGAGCCGAACTGAATAAAAAAGACCTGTTCGATATCTGGATGGCGCACCGCCCGGTTTATCTGGCCACGATTTCTCCAAGAGAACCGGTGGACCTGACCAACAAAATCAGAAAAGCCAAACAGCTGAAAGGTCCAAAGTTGATCATCAGTCTGTCTCCCTGCCCGACGGGATGGGGCTTTGATCCGAAAGAAATGCACGTGATCGCCAAACTGGCGGTGGATACGGGAATTTTCCCTTTGAAGGAATATGTCGAGGGGCGGTTGGTCCACACCAAGCGACCCAAAAAACTCGTCCCGGTCGAAGAATATCTGAAACTGCAGAGGCGGTTCCGTCACCTCTTCGTTCCGGAACGCCGGGACGACATCATCGCCGCGATTCAAAACAACGTCAACCGCTACTGGGAACGTTATGAATAAAACGATGGTTGCAGAAAATCCGCTGGAAATAAAAAGCCCGGAAGACATCGCTGCCCGGTCGCTGAGGAATTTCTTTTCTCCCCGGTCGGTCGCGGTGATCGGCGCGTCTCCCAAACCGGATAACCAGGGAGGCCGCATTGTTAAAAGCCTGGAAGCACAGGGTTTCAAGGGAACACTCATCACCGTTCACCCCAGGGGAGAGTCTATGCCCCCTCACGCTTGTGTTTTTTCGGTGAACGATTTGCCGAAGGGTATGGACCTGGCCATAGCCGCCGTTCCCGCCCGCAACGTTCCGGCCCTGATAGAACCCTTATCGCAAAAAGGCATTCAGCATTTGATCGTCATCAGCGGCGGCTTCGCGGAGACAGGCGAAGAAGGCCAGGGGTTCCAGAAAGAATTGCAACGGCTGGCGGCGTTGCACGGTGTCCGGGTGATCGGCCCAAACGGTTTGGGTGTGTTCAGCGCCCCGGACAAATTCAACAGCTTCTTCCTGTCCCCCGAACAGATTTCGCTGCCCAAACCGGGACCCATTGCGCTGATTTCGCAGAGCGGCGCGTTTATGTCCCTGATTCTCGACCGCTTCGCCCGGCAGGGAATCGGCGTGCGCCGGGCGGTGAATTTCGGCAACCGGGTGGATGTCGGAGAATGCGAACTGTTGCAAGCCCTTGCCGGTGACCCGGAAATCCGGGTGATCGGAATTTACCTTGAAAGCGTGCAGGAGGGAACGCGGTTTGTCGAAATCGCGCGCCAGGTGGGACACAAAATACCGATCGTCGTTTGGAAGGGGGGGCACTTTAAAGGAGGAACCCGGGCCGCGCAGGCGCATTCCGCTTCTCTCGCGGGATCGTATGCAGTGTTTCAGGCGGCCTGCGCCAAAGCCGGGTTGATCGAGACCTTGGGAATCGAAGAGTTCACCGAAGCGGTTCAGGTACTGGCGGTTCAGCCTCCGGTAAACGGGAACCGGGTCCTCATCGTTTCCAACGGCGGCGGCATGGGCGTG
>JAJDBE010000123.1 GCA_029261515.1 Nitrospinaceae bacterium
TGAACTGTCTGACAGTCTTTCTGGTCTGGCAAATCGCCCGTCTGCTGTTCCAAAGTGAACTTGCCGCTTCGATTTCGGCCCTGTTGTATGCTGTAGAACCCTTGTCCATCGTGTACACGAGCAAACTTCTTTCGGAAACCCTGTTCACCACCGCTATCATGGGTTTCGCATGGCTCTTCCTGAGATATCTGCGCCAGCCCGGATGGCGGTCTTTAATCCTTGCGGCGATTGTTCTTGCAACGACGGTTTACATCCGGCCCGTCAGCACTTATCTGCCGCTCCTGATGACATTGATGATTTTATCTAAGGCATGGATGGCAAAATCGAACAAAAAAGTCTTTGTGCAGCAGGCCGCCGCTTTTTTTCTGATTTCCGTAATTCTAATGGGTGCGTGGCAGGTACGGAATAAGCAATTGACTGGCTATTCCGGGTTTTCCAGCATTGTCGATATCAACCTGTATTTTTATTTTGGTTCGGCCATTGTGGCCGAAAAGGAGGGAAAGTCGCTCTACCCGGTTATAGATGAACGCCTGGGGTTTTTCAGAAAAAATAACTACCTGCAGGAATATCCGGAAACAAAAGTTCTCAACCCGATCGGTCAGCTGGCTTTTATGCGTCAAAAAGCAATAGAAACGATCGTCGAAAACCCCGCGGCCTTCCTCAAAGTGTATCTCAAGGGACTGGCCAAAAACGTGGCCGAGCCCTGCACTGTGACTTTTTTACAGCTCTACCATCGGTACCGGACCTTGGCTGATCTGGAAAAAGAAGGTGAATTGCGCTACAAATCCCTTTTGTCGGAAGGGCATTTTTTCCGCGCGGTTCTCAGTTTCATGCAGGAACGGCCTTGGATCTTCTGGGGCAATTTGATCTTTTTCGGCTGGTTGATGGCTTACTGGATACTCGCCTTAATCGGCATCGTGGATAGAAATGGATTCAACTCTTCAATCGTGTTCCTGCTCATCGTTGGCATCTACTTGATCGTCATTTCTGCTGGCCCCAATTCCGAGAGCCGGTTTCGTGTGCCTTCTATGCCCATCATTTGTTTATTTGCCGGCTGGGGTCTTTTCAGGACCATCGAAAAATTCAAGAGGAGATTATCTGAGACTGCCACTTGACGTCAGAGTCGATCCTGTTTCACTCGCAATTTTCTCTTAACCAGACAACAAACTCTTTTTCCGTCATCTTTCCTGCCGCCAATGCAATGATGATTTGAGTTGCTTCGGCTTCGGGAGCAGAGAGTTTCCTGCCATTCCGCGTCAGAAAAACATAGCCGACCATGAACGCGGTTCGCTTGTTACCGTCTATAAATGGATGATTCCTGAGTATCCCGGAAACAATCGTCACGGCAAGAGCAAAAAGATCCGGATCGTCATAAGAAAAAAGTTGCCGCGGTCGGGCAAGTGCGGATTCCAGGAGGGATTCATCGCGCATGCCGGGTCTTCCGCCAAATTCGGCAATAAAAGCATCGTGCAGGGCTAACGCGACGCTTTTCGGAACCCAAACGGGTTCCTTCATTTGGCCAGCGCCTTTAAAGTGTTGCGATAGTGCCGCATGCCTTTTTCCGCCAGGCGCATTTGTTTTTCGAACTCAGGGTCGTACGGGGTAATCCGGTAACTGCCGTCGGAAACCTCTGTGAGATACATTTTATCTCCATCTTGGAGGTGCAGCCGCTTCAGAACTTCACGTGGTAAAACCACGCCAAGCGAGTTTCCCACTTTCCTGATTTTCAGATCAAGCATGGTTTACCTCTGATAGTTATAACTAATGTTATAACATGCTGTTCACCTTGTCAAATAGATCAATCCCAGAAAACCCAGGTTCGTGAAAGAATTCGACATTTTTCAGAACCGATCCTTTTGTGAGATAATAAATTCCGGCAAGGATTATAAGGATTATAATGACCTTGAACCGATTTTCGAGCTTCCCCATGGAACCAAGTACCTTCATTGAGGAATTTCTCCGCCAGGTGCGGAGCAAGCGCACGGGAATTCTGACCCTGAACGGGTTTTACGTCCTCCTGACGTTCCTGATCGGCAGTTTTCTTGCCGGGACGCTTCTCGCCTATTTTTTCGCCGAACAAGTGCGCGACTTCTGGCTGGGTCTCTTGATCCTGTTTGCCTCGGTGTTCGTGTATCTATTGCACTTTTGTTTCCTGCGCCAGGCGTATGCGCCGTTTTCTCTGGATCAGGCGGCCCTGCTGACAGAGAAGAAATACCCGGCACTGGACAACGCCCTCATCAACGCGCATCAATTACAACGGCATTTGGCCGACCCTGAGAAAGACCGGGATTTCTCTTTCTCCCTGATTAAAGAACAACTGCAATTGACCGAGGGACTGATTCAGGACATCCGCCCGGAGTCGGTGATCGACACCCGCACCGAAAAGAGAAACCGCAATGTGTTTCTAGGAACGGTGATTTCGCTTCTTCTGGTGACTCTGGTCCTGCCGGATTTTATCTCTCAGGGATTTAAAAACTGGCTGTCGCCTGCGGGAAAAGCGTCACTTCCGGTTCAGGCATTGGCGGGGAAACCGGACGCGAAAGCCGCCGCTCCATCCGGCAATTATGCCATCGAAGACTTGAAGTTGACCTACAACTTTCCAGCCTACACCCAGTTAAAGCCGGAAGTGGTATCCCCTTCCGACGGTTCGATCGAGGTACTGCCCGGCACTGAGGTGGAGGTGGAAGGGAAAGTCAATCTTCCGGTTGCAGGCGCGGAACTGGTCTGGAGCGCCAGAGACAATTTTTCCATGCAACTTGCTGATGGCCATGCCTTCAAAACTCAAATCCTCGTCAAAGAACAGGGGTTTTACCAGTTCCGCATCAAGGATTCTGAGGGGACAAAACTGCTTTTTCCGGAAAAATATCCAGTCGCGTTGACTAAGGACCAACCGCCGAACATCGTGATCTTCATTGCCAATCCGAAACCGGTTTATTACTCGAACGGCAAGGTCGAAATGTTTTACGAAGCCCAGGACGATTTTGGCATCAAGGAAATTGATCTTGTGGCTTATGTCAACGGCAAGGACTTTCGCCAAAGCGTCAAACGAATCAAAAACAGAGAGCGCGAAGACAAGGGGAGCTACTCCTGGAATCTTGGCGAAATGCCGTTCGACCCTGGCGACGAGGTGCAGTATTTCCTGGAGATCAAGGACAACGACAATGTCCAGGGACCCAATATTGGCCAATCGGAAACCTTCACCTTCACCATCTTCGATTCAAGAGAGGAGCAGGAGAATCTGATTATGCTGCAGGAGCAGTTGACGGAAAAACTGATCGCCCAACTGGCCCCCGGTCTGGTCATCGGTGCCGAAGCAAAAAGCTCCCTTGTGGATGACATGCAATGGAGGAACCACCTCATTGCCAGCGCCGACGACTTGATCGAAATCATCGGTCTGGCGCAGACGATTCAGGACCGCGCCAAGAGCCTGGAATTTTTCCCGCGGCCTTATTTCAACCTGTTGGCGAACATCATCACCGGCCTGACCAAGATCCGCGAGGATCAGATCGATATGATCAACAAGATTCAAAACTCGGTTCTGAAAACCACGCCGGTCAATTACAGCGCCATGCCGCTTGAAATTCTCAACGACCGCTTGATCGCGCATCTGGAAACCGACATTTTATTTCTGGTGCGCATGACCAACCGGCAAAAACTCGACCAGGTGATGGACCTGGAAAACCAGCTCAACGCTCTCACCGAATCTCTGCGCGAAGAATTTGAAAAGATCAAAAACAAGGAAGCTCCGGCCAACAATCAGGAGCTGACAAAGAAGATCGAAGAAATCCGCGACACGCTGGAAAAAATCATGGACCAGCTGGCGCGGCAGACCCAGTCTCTGCCGGATGAGTTTCTCAATCCCGACGCCTTCAAAGGTCTCAATATGGAGCAGTTCACAGCCTCCCTCGACAACATCATGGATCTTGCCAACCGCGGTAAAATGGACGAGGCTATGGAGCAGTTGGAAAAAATGATGGAAGACCTGCAAACGCTTGCCAACCAGCTCGATCAGGCGCAGTCTGACATGGACGAACTCGTCGACATGAAAATCATGGAGCAACTCGACGATTCGCTGGAAAAAATAGAGAAGTTGAAAAAACAACAGGAAAAATTGCTCGAGCAAACAACCGACATCAATCAGTCCCTGCGCGAAACCCAGTCCGACCTGTTTGAAGATTCGCTCACCAGCGTATTCGACGAAATCAGAAAAGACATCCACCAAATCCAATCCATTCTTGATGGAGACCGTCAGTATCTCGCAGACCATCCCACCATGAAATCGCTGCAGGCCCTTTTAGACAAGGAGATCAAGGTCAATCAGAAAATTGAAGGGTTGAGCCAGGATACGGTCGATTCTTCTCTGAATTCCAACTTGCAGGAAAATTTTCAAAAGCTCAACAAAGCCAGAAAAGAACTGACGGACTTGATGATTGAAATGGACTCCCTGCGAGCCAGTGTATTTCAGCAATTCAAGCAAACCTTGCCGCAGCTTCTGGAAAAATACGACACACTGGAAGAATTGACCGAACTTTACGATCTCAACGAGTTCAACAATCTGTTCAAGAACACCTATCCTGAAGTGTTTCAGTGGCAGAACAATATTCGCACCACGCCCGGCAAGCGCGAAGACCTGGGCGACCGCCTCGACCAGGATTTGCGTGAGGTGACACGGTTGAACAGCGAAATTTCCAAAAAACTCGGGTCCATGATGCGGATGATCCAGAACAGCAGTCAGTCTCTGCTGTCCAAGCAAAATAAAGAACAAATGCAGAAAATGGCCGGGGAAGAAAAGCGCATGCAGGAAGAAGCCGAAAACCTGACGCGCCGATTCGGGCAAATGAACAAACAAAACCCCATGATCACGCCCGAGCTTGCCGCCAAAATGTCGAGAACCGGACGATACATGCAACGCGCCGAATCCAATCTCAAACAGCACCAGGTGCAAAAAAGCATCGAAGCGGAAAACCGCGCGCTCAAAGAGCTTCAGGAAACCCAGGACATGATTCAGGAAATCAAGGAAGCCAACAGCCAGATGGGCCGTCAGGCTTCGCGGTCGTCTCCCCGCAAGTTTGGCACCGGACGGTCGCGCGACCCGCGCCGTGGAGGGTCGATGCGCATGCAGAAGGAAAAAGTGCATCTGCCTTCTGAAGACCAGTACAAGGTGCCCGGCGAATTCCGCGATGAGATCCTCAAGGCCATGAAAAAATCGTCGCCGAAAAATTATGAGCGCATGATTATGGAGTATTACAAGGAACTGGTGAAATGATAAAGAAAGTTCTGCTGATTTCATTATCCGCTCTGCTCTTCACCGGGAGCGCTGTAAAAACCGTCGCGACTGCGGAAGAGATAGGCTCCGAACAGTTTTTTACCGGCTATAAACTGGTGGAGGACTGGCGTATCGAGGAAGCCGACGCACTGGCGCAATCCCTGCTCAAACAATCGCCCAACTCAGGAGACGCGCGCTTTCTTCACGCCAAGGTGGAGTTCTTCAAGGGAAATTACGATTTTGCCTGGAAAATCCTGAAACCGGTGGAAGAAAAACACTCTTCGGTCAAGGAGTTTAAATCTCTGGTCAATAACACCCGCAAGGCGGCGGCGAATTTCGTCTCGCGGGAATCCGAGCATTTCATCTTCCGCTACATGAAAGGTCCGGACGAAATTCTGGTGCATTACGCCGAGGAAGCGCTCGAACGCTCCTATCAGGTGCTGGGGGATATTCTCGATCACCACCCGCAGGAAAAAGTGCTCGTGGAAATTTATCCCGACCGCGACCCGCTTTCCCAGGTGTCGCCGCTGACGCGCCAGGACATTATCACTTCCGGCACCGTCGCTCTCTGCAAATACAATCGGCTCATGATCATCTCTCCCGCGTCTCTGGTGCGCGGCTACAACTGGATGGACACCCTCAGCCATGAATACGTTCACTATCTGTTGACGAAAAAAAGCCACAACAATCTGCCGCTCTGGATGCACGAGGGCATCGCCAAATATCTCGAATCGCGCTGGCGTGAGGAAATGAATTTCCTGACGCCGCTCATGGAAACCGTCCTCGCCGCAGGCCTCGCCAACGACTACATGATTGCACTGGAATCCATGATGCCTTCTCTGGCAAAGTTGAAAACTCAGGAGGACGTGCAACTGGCGTATGCGGAAGTCGCCACGATGATCGACTTTCTCGTCCAGGAAAAAGGCGAGCCGATTCTACCCGGCCTGCTGAATGATCTTGCCGCAGGGCAGGCATTCGAAAGCGCTCTTGAAAACCGCCTGGGGATGGACCTGGATGCGTTTCAGGAAAAATGGAAAGCCATGATGAAGCTGAAAAAACTGAATACCATTCCCGGACTCAAAGCGCTGCAAACCCGGTTTAAATCCAACCGGGAACTCGAAGGCGAGGAAAAAGAATACCAGGAAGTCGGCGAGCGCCGGTCACAGGATTTGACCTTCCTTGGCGATATTCTCAAATCCCGCAACGAATTCAAGGCGGCGATCATCGAGTATGAAAAGGCCTTCGAGGAATCGGAAACGCAATCGCCCATTTTGTTCAATAAAATTGCCGGGACTTACCTGATCCTGAAAAATTACGATCAGGCGGAATCGCATCTGAAAAAGAGCCTGCAGCACTACCCCGATTTTCATACGACTCTCAGCAATCTGGGCGAATTGTATTTTGAAATCGGACGTTACCCCGACGCACTGGATTATTTTCAAAAAGCCGTGCGAATCAACCCCTTCAACCCTTTCGTTCACCTGAGACTCATCAAAATTTATGATATCTTGAAGATGAAGGATGAGAAGAAATTGCAGGAAGCACTGTACCGTTTTATCGAATAGGCAAGTCAACCGTTTCAGCCTGGCCGCCATCAGGGTGAACCCAAAAATTGAAAGTGTTGCATGGATGATATGGATGATCTGGAATTAGCCAAAGAGTTTCTTGAGGCGAAAAATAACGTGATGAAGGAAATTCAGAAGGTCATTGTCGGCCAGGAAGCCGTCATCGAGGACCTTCTGGTGGCCCTGTTCTCCAAAGGCCACTGCCTGTTCGTTGGCGTGCCCGGTCTGGCGAAAACCCTGCTGGTCAGCACCCTGGCGCGGGTTCTCAATTTAAAATTCAGCCGCATTCAGTTCACGCCGGACCTGATGCCCTCCGACATCACCGGGACCGACATTCTGCACGAAGAACCGGCGACGGGCAAACGGTCGTTTCACTTTATCAAGGGACCCATTTTTTCCAATATCATCCTGGCAGACGAGATCAACCGCACACCGCCGAAAACCCAGGCCGCTCTGCTACAGGCCATGCAGGAACAACAGGTCACCGTCGGCGGCAACACCTACAGCCTCGAGCAACCGTTTCTGGTGTTCGCCACCCAGAACCCCATCGAGCACGAAGGCACCTACCCACTTCCCGAAGCGCAGCTCGACCGCTTCATGTTCATCATCAACGTGCCCTACCCGACCAAGGAGCAGGAGATCGAGATCGCCCTGTCCACCACCTCCGGCCACCAGCCGGAACTCGACGTTGTGTTGAATGCCGAACGGGTGCTGGAACTGCAGAAACTGGTGCCGCGCGTTCCGGTTTCCGAGCACATCGCCCATTACGCCGTCGATCTGGTGCAGGCGACAAGGCCCAACCAGAACGGCAGTTCGCCAAGCTTCGTCAACGAATGGATCGACTGGGGCGCAGGCCCGCGCGCGTCTCAATATTTAATTCTGGGAGCCAAGGCACGGGCGCTGATGGACAACCGCGTCAGCATCACGGTGGAAGACATCAGAAGCGTGGCAAGGCAGGTGCTGGAACACCGCATCATCCTCAACTTCAAAGCCGAAGCCGAGAACATCAAACCCGCCGACATCATCGACAAACTGTTGGAGACGGTGAGCGTGGGGTGAAAATTGATCGATTTAAAACCAACCAGTTTATATTCCTGTTAAAGCTACGTTTTTCAATAAAGGTTAATTTTAAAGCATTGATATCTTCATGAACCAGAAAGTATTGGCTTTAGTCCTCTCCCTGATTATCTTTGCGGGATTGGTCCTATACCTCATCCCCCCATGCACCGGACCATATAAACTAAATATTTTAAAAACGGATATTGATTGCAAAACTTCAGAGGAAATACCCAAACCACACCAAAGAATTAATCCCGAAGAACCCCTAGAAGATCATTTAAGGAGGGAAGATGAAAAGTTATGCAGTGGGCGCTGGCAGGACAGGCCGTTGGATTGCCCAATTTAACAATATTTCATTATTTATCGGCTTGGTTCTTGTTCTGTCAATTTTGCCAAATACCTCTTCCGCAAAGGACGATTGTTCGACAAAAGAAACCGCAGGTGATGCGGTTAAATGTCTGCAAGAAAAAATTGAACGTATTGAAAATCAGTCATCAAAAACAATTTTTGATAGAATAGAAGCAACCAAAAATGTAAAAGAAGACAGACCTGCTTCTTGTAAAGACGGCTTTAAATTACTTAATTGGGGGGTGAGTCAGCACAGCGCTATCACAGCACCTGGATGGAATTATTGTGGATGTAAAGTCGAAAACAACATATTACAAGCGGTTTATAATCCCTCGGACCCAAATCCAAATGGTGTGTGCAAGTGCTTTGGATTATGCGCTAAGTAGAAAAAAGTAAGTTAGGCACAGAAATCACAGAAAACGATCTCTAGAACTACAAAACAAAAAACAGGACCAGGAAAAACACGAAAAGAAGAAAGTTGACCAGCATCTCGTAAAAATCAGTTTCTTGAAAAACCCCTTTATGCCCCCCTGGGTCACCTGCAAACCGGATTCCATCGTGAGTTGCGAATTTGGCGTTCATGGCGATTCCCCTTCTTGAAATTAAGCCATTAATTCACCACACCTTCTTAATAGTTAAGACCCTCTAGTTCCTTTTTTATTCCCCATATTCGGCATCGAAAGGTTATTAATTTACTAAATAGATAGGGATCCAGTTATTCGAAATAATAAATTCAATTACATCACCACCGACATAAAACTGCGCTCCAGAAAACTTGGAAATTAACATGGGGGGAACCAACCTTTGTGAGTATTAATTCTGCAAGCAAAGGAGTAAAGTCTTATTGATCTACTCACTTTTCTAATAGGAGCAGAAAATGAGAAATCTATTGTTTATTTCAGTGTGCACTATGGTGATTTTAGGAATGTGTGGCCCTACTTGGGCACAAAATGGTCCCGGCTCAGTAATTCAACCGACCCCAAATAGCGACGTTGTTGTAACACCAGAAATGGCGCCGAAAATTAAAACCCTTCGGGTGGATAACCTATGGGTCCATTCAGGAGAAAATAAGGTAATAGTCCAATACACCACTGAAAAATTTAATGGAGAAATCCTAAAAAATGCAGCAGAGTTTTCCTTGGATAGCGATAGATCGATCCATTACAAAATGGGGATGTTGATGCTGCTAAAAGAATCGATGGAAAACGACTCTCTTGAGGTTCGATTTGGATTTAAACCAGACACCGGCGACAAGATTATCGAACTTATCGTGCTGACCCACAAAAAATTCTAAATTAATGACGGCTTTGCTAACGAAAGTTTTTCTAAACACAAACATTGAGGTAAGTGTCAATGAGAAAAAATATCATTTACATCATGATTTGTTGGGTTCTGGGGCTATTACTCTGGTCTGCCCCATCATTCGCTCAGGTTAAGTTAGCAAGTAAGTTCCAACTAAAAGAAAGACAGGTTGCGGTAAATCAATTGGAGCAGGCTGGCTATACCATTCGGGGGAAGTGGGACGCTGATCGGGGCAAACTTTTCCTAACGGGCCCAATGACTCCCCCTGGAATGGCTCCCCCCGGCACACTGGCGCTGGATTTCTTGCGTCGCTCAAACATCCCTTTTTCTCGAGAAACTCCCGAGACCCAGTTAACCATTGAAAAAGTTGCAAAAAACTCTTCCGGGGAACACAACGTAACATTAGTGCAGGTGTATCGTGGTGTCCCGGTGTGGGGGAAAAGAATGAAAGTTCACCTTGATGCATCGAAGCGTGTTGTAACGGTAAATGGACAATACATTAACGAGAATGTCGATCTCGAAACACAGCCGAAAGTGAACGCGACACAAGCATCCGCTACGGCCGCCAAACATGCGGGCTTAGATTCAAACAGTCGGCCGCTCTCTGAGCCAAAACTTGTGATTTATGAGCACAAAGAAAAGTATCATCTTGCCTGGGAATTCACCTTTCGAACTAAACTCGATAGTGGTGCCGACGCACTTTGGAATTATTTTATTGACGCTCATTCGGGCAACTTTATTTTCAGATTTGATCGAATCAACTATCAAGAAGCCGCAGAGGGGAGCGGCCTAGATTGTTCATCGCGATCATTGCCACTTCAAATTGTGAACGATGCAGATGAAGACTTGTTTCGCCTACAGGACACTTCTCGTCAGGATGCAAATGGAGGAGATATTGTTACGAATGATGGACCTGATATTTCAAGCGATGCGGATGGAGTGTGGGACGACACCACAACGGACCCACGCACCCAGTCCCAACAGCCGGAAGCGGCAATGCATTTTTATTTTGGGATGAGCTATGATTTATTGAAGAAAATGACTGGCAGAGAAAGCTATGATGGGCAAGGAGCTAATATTATTGGTTTTGTGCACGCAGGACTTACCAATAATGCTTATTGGGACGGAACAAACATGATTTTTGTCTTTGGAGATGGGGATGGTAGGAGGTTCAACTACTGGGGATGTAGTAAAGATGTTGTCGCACACGAATTCATGCATGCTGTAACACAGTTTACCGCTGGCCTAGAGTATATCGACCAATCTGGAGCCTTAAACGAAGCCTATTCGGATATGTGGGGGGCAGTTGTTGACCCTGATGATTGGCTACTTGCAGAAGACGTCACAATTAATGATGATGGCCGCACTTTCCTACGAGATTTAGCCGACCCGAAAAAAGGAGATCAACCAGATCATTTCGATTCCCTATTTACTGGTTCATCAGACAACGGGGGTGTTCACATAAACAGTGGCATTGCCAATAAGGCTTTCTATTTGTTGGCCAATGGCGACGATCATACGACTGGTTCGGGACACGTTTGCAGATTAGGTATTGGACGAACCGATGCCTGGTCCATTATGTATTCTACTCTAGAAAACTACCTCACCCCACTTGCTACTTTCCATGATTGGGCAGACGCAACCCAGCTTTCTGCGGAGAATCTCTTTTCCACGGAATCCTATGAACTGGCTACCTTGCAACACGCCCTTATTCAAGTAGGTCTAGAGGAACTCACTTCTCCTTTATTGTGTGTAGAGCCATCAGAATGGTTATTATTTTGACAACTTAACTTAAGGAAAGGGGGATACAAAAAGGCCCCTGGGGGGAGTATTAAAACAGTAGCCCATTCCGGGTTATTTTACGAAAGTCTATATTTGCTTTAATTCCCTCTTTAGGCATTAGAAATCAAATTGGCGACTTTCCAGTCCACCTTGATGTCTTCGATTTTTCCGGCGCGGGTTTTATATTTCACAAAGCCCTTCTCTTCGCCGAAGAGAAACAAGTCCCGCGTGATGGCCACGTCCTGCTTGCAGTATTCGATGATCTTGTCGATTTTGCCTTCCTTGTACCATTGCAGGGAGATCAGGCCGTCGGCGGATTTTTCAGCATTCAGCGTGTATTGCGCCAGATGGTTGAGACCCAGGCGGAAATTGAGGATTTTCTTGATATCCAGCAACATATCGAAGGTATTGATTTTGTCTAAATTGAAGGGGCCGTAGCCTTCGAGAACCGTGTAGTCGAAGCCGACCACGTTGAACCCGACCACAAGATCCGCCGTGTGCAGTTTTTCCGCCAATTTGTTGGCGTCATTTTCATGGTAGACGAAATACTGCTGGTCGCGGCTGTCCCAGACAACTCCTATCGCGAGCTTCATCAGCTTGATCTGAACCGGCGACCAGCCCCCGACTTCCTGCGAGCTTTTCTGGGTTTCCAGGTCAAAATAGAGAATTCTCGGCCCCTGGTCCGGCGACTCCTGATTTTTGACCTGCGTTTCTTCGGGTTCGGCAAATAAATCAAACTGTTCCGTCATGCTCGCCTCCGGCTGCGTGGGTGTTTTGGGGAGGTGCGTAATTTAGCATTCCCGGCGGCCAAATCAAACTATTTTTCCCCATTCCGAAGAAAAAATCAGGGAAATTCAGCGATTCCCCTCCATTTCTGCAAAACCGCAATTATCCCGTTGATATTTAAAGGGTCGAATCCATTAAAGTTTCCAAAAACTAAGGCCGATAAAACACTTTGTCAGGTGAATTTTATCTTTTTTCCGCAACGCTGAAAGAATACTCATGGCCGAATCCGTTATATCGGGACTCAATTCCGGGCTGGACACCGCTGATATCATCAGCAAGCTGGTGGAATTGCAAAGAAGGCCCATCGACATCCTGAACGGCAAGGCGGAAGCCGAAGCCCAGAAGCTGGTCACGTTTCAGGATCTGCAATCGCGCCTGCAAACCTTTAAAAGCGTCACCACCACCATCAACACCGGCACCAAGTTTCTTTCTACTCAGGGAGAGTTCTCCAACAACAGCGCTTTGGACACCAATCAGGTGCTGACGCTGGAAACCACGAGCCAGGCGGCTTCCGGAACTTTTTCGCTGACCGTCAATCAGCTGGCAAGAGAAAGCAAGCTCATCTCCGAAGGGTTCAGCGATATTTCCGCAACCGTACCGACAGGCATTCTTGAGATCACCGTCGGCAGCACCACGACCGAGATCACCATCGATTCCACCAACAACACCGTCGACGGATTGCGCTTGGCGATCAACAATTCCGGGGCGGATATCCAGGCCACATTCTTAAATGACGGCAGTGCCAGCAACCCCCTTCGGCTTCTGGTTTCAGGGACGAAAACAGGAACCGATAACGGCGTCTCCCTTGCCATCAAGCAACCGCTGATTGGCGGCGGCGTACAGGAAGTACTGTCCTTCACCGAAACGCAATCGGCGCAGAACGCCAGTTTTGTGGTGGACGGCGTGGCGATTACCAAATCCAACAACACGGTGACGGACGTCATTACCGGAGCGACGCTGAATTTGCAGTCCGCGGGTTCCGGAATCATCACGCTTTCCTCCGATGTCGATGCGGTCAAAGAGAAAATCCAGAATTTTGTCGATGCCTACAACGAACTCACCGCGTTTCTGAGCGAGCAGCAGTTTCTCGATACCGACACCTTGCAGACGGGAGTTCTGTTCGGCAATTTCACCGTGCAGAATTTACAATCGACCCTGCGCAACACCCTCAGCAGTCAGGTGGGAAACGTCACCGGTTCGTTCAACTCCCTGTCGCAGATCGGCATCCGCACGCAAAGCGACGGCACTTTGGCCATCAACGATTCCGACCTGACCCAGGCGCTGATCACCGATATCGGCAATGTCAGCCAGCTGTTTTCCAGCAAGGGAACCACGACCAATAACAATATTACGTTTGTCGGCTTCACAAAAGCAACGGTTGCAGGGACGTTTGACGTGCGCGTATCAGGCGGCGTTCCGCAATTGAGCCGCGCCGGGGAGAACAACTATAGCGACGCGGTGGGATCAGGAAATTTCTTTTCAGGCGCTGTCGGAACCGATGCGGAAGGTCTCAATTTCCGGGTCGGAAACCTGAGCGACGGAGACTACGGAACCATTACCCTGTCCGTCGGAGTCGCCGAAACCATCAACCGCGTTCTCGACAACCTGGTGGACAAATCTCTCAAGGGTCCCCTGACCACAGAAATCGACACGTTCACTGAAACCATCAAGGACATCGACAGTCAGATCACGGGCCTTGAAGACCGCCTGCAGGTTTTCGAGGACGACCTTAGGCGGCGATTCTCCAATCTGGAAATCACCATCGGGCAGTTGAATTCGCAAAGAGACGCTTTCACCCAGGCACTCACCGGCCTGCAAAATGTATTCACACAACGCCGTTAACGCTGTATCCAAATAAAGGAGTCCGTTTTCTCATGGTTCCCGCCAATTACCACAAAGAGTACAAGCGCAACGAGATCAATACTTCCAGCCAGGGCAAACTGATTTTGATGATGTATGAAGGTGCCATCAAATTCACCAAGATGGCCATCCAAAGCATGGACAAAGGCGACATTTCCGGAAAGAGTATGTATCTGCGCAAGACGCACGACATCATCAACGAACTTTCCGTTTCTCTGGACCTTGAAAAAGGCGGCGAAGTCACCGCGCGTTTGGAAACTCTGTACCAGTTCATTCTGCGCCAGGTGACCCTGGCCAATATCAAATCCGACCGGGCCGCTTTGGAATCCATCGTCAAGGTTCTCGAACCTCTCAAGGATGCCTGGAACCAACTGTTCAATAATGACAACCATTCCGAACTTGAAAAAGCCCAGGCTTTGAAAAATATTGCGTCCAAAGTTTAATCCCGGCTCTTTTGTCCGAACCTCTTTTTATTCTGTCATTTTGAATTTTTATGCAAGGACAGGAAACAAACTATCCTTAACCAGCTATTTACTGCCGCTGTTTTCCCGCGTAGAAAAATCGTAAAATTAATATAAACTATTGAATTATCGCCTAAAATTTTGATAAAATAGCCCAAAGTTAATTGAAACTTGTTTAAACTTGAAAGCGATTTTTCGGGTATCGGGAAACAGGGACGGAGAAATTATTTAAATTTAAGGAGACATTCATGAAACGATTGGTTCTGTTAGGGATTATTGCAGCGGTTCTACTATCTATTCCATCTATGGCGTTCGCGGCAGGTTATGGCGCTGCGGGGTGCGGGCTGGGGTCTATGGCTTTTGGTACTGAACCCGGCGCAGAGCAGGTTTTTGCCGCCACCACCAATGGAACCTCGGGCAGTCAAACGTTTGGCATCACGTCGGGAACCTCCAATTGCGGCGATCACGGCATGCTCAACCTGGCAAAAGAGCGGGAAATTTTCGCCGAGCAAAACTATGCCAGCCTGGTGAAGGAAATGGCCGTCGGCAAGGGAGAAAATCTTTCGACACTGGCCAGCCTCTATGGATGCGCCCCTAAAACTCACCCGGCCTTTGGCGCTTTGGTTCAGAAAAAATTCGATTCACTGGTGAGCAGCGAAGAGACCACATCCGATCAGATGTTGATCATGCTTGAAGGTCAATTGGTTGACCACCCTTCATTGTCAAAATCTTGCAATGCAATTTAGTTTTTTTTGATCTCACTAAAAAAAGGGTACTGGTTTCCAGCCAGTATCCTTTTTTTTACTCCGATGCACCGTGCCCCCTCTAAGACTGCTTTGGTTGCTATTTTTAACGATCGGCTTCTCCCTGCAAACGGGCATTGCTCAAGGTTTGGAACCTAGCACCAAGGTCTATTTAGACACTCTCATTCATCAGTCCCACAGTAAAAAACTCCACGAAACCCGGTATTGGCACCTTCTTTTAAAATATGAGAAAGGAACTTTTGGCGGCTATGTGAGCGAAGCCGACGGAATGGCGTTTTTCAACGCTCCGGACGGAAAAACCAACCCCAGGGCCGAGCTGGAAGCCACGTTGCAAAGCTTTTTGATGCCGCCGGAAGAGATCCCCAAGGGAAAAGAACATCCGCAGTGCAATTTCCCGGCGCGGTATAAATGGTTGAAGCGGGAGTTGTCGTTTAATCCCAACCGATTGCAGGATCAGCATTGCGACCGCTTGTCGCGCTGGGTCGAGCAACTCAACCCGGCACGGGTGACGCTGGTCTTCGCTTCTTATTTCATGAACAACCCCGCGTCCATGTTTGGACACACCCTGCTTCGCATCGACAGCAAGCGGACCGGGCCGAACCAGAAGCTGTTAAACTACGGCGCCAACTATGCCGCCACGCCGGATACCGAAAATGCGGTTTTGTATGCTCTCAAAGGATTGATCGGTCTGTTCGAAGGGCATTTCGCCCTCTTTCCCTATTTCACCAAAGTACAGGAATACAACAACTGGGAAAGCCGCGACCTTTGGGAATATGAGCTGAACTTTACGGAAGATCAATTGGATTATCTTCTGCTCCATCTATGGGAGCTTGGCGGGACGTTCTTTGATTATTATTATTTTCAGGAAAACTGCTCCTACCACATCCTGTCTCTCCTCGAAATCGCCAATCCGGACCTGCACTTAAAAGATCAATTCTTTTTCTCGGTCATCCCCTCCGACACAGTGAAACTGTTGATGAAGCAGAAGGGTTTGGTCGATCAGGTGGTCTACCGCCCTGGGGTGCTCAATCAAATGAACCACAAGCGTTTCATCATGACGCCGGAGGAACGCACGGCGTTCTTTAAGGTGGCGCGGCAACCGGAGTTCATCGAAAAAAAGGAATTCAAAAGCCTGCCCATTCCATCTCAAGCTCTGATCTTGGACGCCTATTTGGACTACCTGCAATACAAGGGCATGCAGATGCAAGAGGATGAAAAAGATAAGATTCGCATCCCCCGCTCCGTCCTGCTTGCCAGAAGCCGTTTGAATCACCAGAGAGAAGATGAAGAAGTTACGCGGTTTTCCACGCCGCCGCATCTGGCGCATGGTTCGGACCGGTTGCGCTTCGGAGTCGGCCACAACGACGACGAACCGTTTCAGGAAATCGCCTACCGCCCCGCGTATCACGATCTTCTCGGTGCGGATGCCGGGTTCAACAAGGACTCGGAAGTCATCATGTTCGACTTCAAGGCGCGGTACTACAATGAAAGCCAACGCCTGAAAGTCGACCGGGCCAAGCTCCTTGGCATCACTTCTTTAAGCGCGTATGACCCGCTGTTTCCCAAACCTTCATGGCGGTTGAGCCTGGGGGTGGACACGTTGAGGGATCTTGATTGCGATTACTGCAATTCCTTCCGCGGCAATTTCGGCGTCGGCTTCGCCTATCGCCCGGAATTTTTTTCGCCGTTTCTCTGGTTCGCCTTCATGGATTTCGACGCTGAGTACTCAAGCCGGTTGGACGACAACTATCGCATGGGAGGGGACGTGGAACTCGGCGGGCTGATCGACTTGACGGAAAACTGGAAAGTGGAATTTACGGGGAGTTATCACAACTTTTTCTTCGGCGATGACAAAGACTTTTTTTCCGTCAAAGCCGGGCAACGTTATTCCCTCTCGCAGAATCTGGATGTGCGCCTGGAATACCGCCGCCATGACAATAACAACGAAGGGGTGGCGAGTTTGAATTATTATTATTGATTCAAACCACTGCCTTCGAGGCCAAATTTTTCATTTCCCTTCCTATACCCAGCCAACTCGGTGGCTATCTCCTTCATTCATTTTGCTTTGACAAGTTTTGCCACTTGTGATAAAAACTGGACTCTTTTTCCCCAATAAAAACCTAAAACTCCACCACTGAGCGATGAAAATACACGAATACCAGGCCAAGGAGATTCTTGCAAAATACAACGTCCCCGTTCCCAACGGAGTGCTGGTGAACGATCCGTCGGAAGCGCAGGACGCCGCAAAAAAGTTGGGCACCCCGGTTGTGGTGGTCAAGGCGCAGATTCACGCCGGCGGACGCGGCAAAGGCGGCGGCGTTAAGCTCGCCAAAAGCCCGGAAGAAGCCGAAAAATACACCAACGATATCATCGGCATGACACTGGTCACACCGCAGACAGGTCCCGAAGGCCGCCTGGTGAAAAAGGTACTCATCGAAGAAGGCATGGACATCGCCAAAGAGCTGTATCTGGGGATTCTGGTGGACCGGCAGACCAGCCGGGTTCTCATCATGGCCAGCGAAGCCGGCGGCATGGAAATCGAGGAAGTCGCCGCTGATACGCCCGAAAAGATCATCAAGGAAGTGGTCGATCCCATCATCGGCGTCAAGCCCTATCTGGCGCGGAAGATCGCCTTCGCCCTCAACCTCGAAGGCGACGCGCTCAAAAAAATGGTTCCCTTCATCATCAATCTCTACAACAGCTTCATCAAGGAAGACTGCGACATGCTGGAGATCAACCCGCTCGTCATTACCGGCGACAACCGCGTGCTGGCGCTCGATGCGAAAGTCTCCATCGACGACAACGCGCTGTACCGCCATAAGGACACCGCCGCGTACCGCGACCTCGATGAAGAAGCGCCTCTGGAAGTGGAAGCCTCTAAATTTCACTTGAACTATATCAAGCTCGACGGCAACATCGCCTGCATGGTCAATGGCGCGGGTCTCGCGATGGCGACGATGGACATCATCAAGCACACCGGCGGCGAACCGGCAAACTTTCTCGATGTCGGCGGCGGCGCCAATGAGGAAATGATCGAAAACGGCTTCCGTATTCTATTATCGGATGAAAATGTAAAAGCCATCTTCATCAACATCTTCGGCGGCATCCTGCGTTGCGATATTCTGGCGCGCGGCGTGGTGGCGGCGGCGAAAACGCTGGACGTGAAGGTGCCCATCGTCGTGCGCATGGAAGGCACCAACATGGAAGAAGGGCATCAGATTTTGAATGAATCGGGAATGAACTTTGAAATTGGCAACGGAATGAAAGACGCAGCGAGAAAGGTGGTCAAGGCAATCCAATGAGCATACTCGTCGATGAAAATACAAGATTGATCGTTCAGGGAATCACGGGCCGCGAAGGCCAGTTTCACACCGAGCAGTGCATGAAATACGGCACCAAAGTCGTGGGCGGCGTCACGCCCGGCAAAGGCGGCCAGACGGTATTGGAAAAAATTCCCGTCTTCAACACCGTGGCAGACGCGAGGAAAAAAACCAAAGCCAACGCCACGATGATCTTCGTACCCCCGGCGTTCGCGGCGGACGCGATTTTAGAAGCCGCCGACGCAGGCATTGAGCTGATCATCTGCATCGCCGAAGGCATTCCGACGACGGACATGATCGAGGTGCACCGCTATCTTCAAAATTCCGGGTCACGCCTGGTCGGGCCAAACTGCCCCGGCGTCATCTCCCCCGGTAAAGCCAAAATTGGCATCATGCCGGCGCACATTCACAAAAAGGGCAACGTCGGCATCATCTCCCGTAGCGGCACATTGACCTATGAAGCCGTGGGGCAGTTGACAGCGCTCGGCATCGGTCAATCGACCTGTGTGGGCATCGGCGGCGACCCGATCATCGGCACCAAGTTCATCGACGCTCTGGAATTGTTCCAGAAAGACCGCGGCACCAAAGCCATCTGCATGATCGGCGAGATCGGCGGCTCGGCGGAGGACGAAGCGGCGTACTACATCAAAAAACACGTCAAAAAACCCGTGGTGGGTTTCATCGCCGGGCAAACCGCCCCTCCCGGTCGGCGCATGGGACATGCCGGCGCGATCATCTCCGGCGG
>JAJDBE010000124.1 GCA_029261515.1 Nitrospinaceae bacterium
GGGACGCTGGAATACCTTTGTACCGCAAACGTTTGGAGATGAAGCGGCCAGCGCATCCATTAATCGTGAACAATCGGACCAGGGACAGGTCGCGCTTTTAAAATCCAAAGCCTATAAAGGGGCGGTTGAAACCATAGTTGCGCGTTACGTATATTAAAATTTTTAGCTATGTTCTTGGCGGCTTAGGAACATTAAGAATTTTTATTTTTTTAAACTCCCTCCCCACCTAACCTCCCCTCAGGCAGGAGGCCTTTGTATAATCCGTCATTGCGAGAAGCCAACGGCGACGAAGCAATCCAGAGTCTCTGGATCGCCACGCCGCTTCGCGGCTCGCGATGACATATGGGGTAGGCTCTTTGTAGATTCTTTACTTATGTAAAGGTCTCTCTTCCATGAAGAGGAAATTTATTTCCCTACCTCCCCTCCCGGATTTCCACGTGGTAGTACGCCACTTTTTCCGTGTGGGTGGATGAGGTTTTATACGTGCCGATGCTCTTGGGCGGTAGGACTTTACAGCGCATCACAGTCGCTTCTGAAAAAACACCATCTTTGGCTTTTTATCGACGGGTAAATTCAGATAATTGCCCACATCTTCAGCCAAAGATATCATGGCTTCCTTGTTACTCGACATGCCGGGAATGTTGAGATTTTTGGGGCCAAGTAACTGCACGCAGTATCTTGTGCTTGTTACATTGTAACTATGCCCGCCTGTGCCAATACCGACTCCTGTAAAATCAGCAATGGAAAAACTTTGCGCTTTTTTCCAAAAGATAGTGCTGATCGATTCTTTGACATTTCCTGCTCGTTTATCCATTCGGACAATTTTTTTAAACGTAAAGCAGATTACCGACAGGAAAAGTAATGCCAGACCGATAATGCCCAGAAATACCGGAGCACCTTCATGGGCAAATGCGATAGAAAAAAACAGCGCCGCCGCACCGGAAAGACCGAGAACAAACCCTGCCGCCTTTGGCAAAGCCCGGTCTAAGTGGAATTCCATCACCGTATGGGTCTCAGTAGGCATAATGAAGGCTCTCCCCCCCTACCTCCCCTCTCTAATCTCCACGTGGTAGTACGCCAGTTTTTCCGTCTTCGTAGAGGAGGTTTTGTAGGTGCCGATGCTTTTGGGCGGCAGTTGCACCCGTTGCCAAGAGGTCACTTCTTCCGGCGTTTTGTTCTTGTCGAAGTAATGCGTGCGCCCCTCGATCTGCAACGGGTAGTTGGTGTGATTGCGCAGGATGGTCAGCACTTCCATCGTGCCCGTGTCGGTTCTGCGGAATTCGTTCTGCTCGACGGTGATCTTGTAGCGCGCCACGGTATTCTGCTGGGCCGCCGCTTCCGCCGTGGTTGGCGCGATCTGCACGCCGCCGCAATAGGTGCCGCCGATCATCTCGGAATAGAGCGACGAGTCGATGATGGAAACGGAGTTCATGCGGATTCCCGGTTCCAGCGGTTTTTCCTGCAGGATGTTGACGCAGGGGTCCTGCGTGGCGCACCCCGCCATGAACACCCCCGCCAGCAGGATCGTGAATAAAGTTTTAAGGATCATCCCGTTCATAACGCCTCCAGATGGATTCAAAGGTTCCGGACTCAATTCCCCATCGTCGACCGCGACCGCACCCAGGCGAATCCGAATCGGTCGTTGATGAAGTTGATGTTGGTTTTCCTGTTTAAATTCGCTACGGGCTTGTCGCCGGGCTCCAGAAACGAAACCGGCACCGCCTGTGAATTCTGCTCATTTGAGTTAAACGTGAACACGTGAATTTTGTCGGGCAGGTTGTCCCACTGACGGATATCGGCTTCGGCACGGGTTCGGTCCGCCATCGCCTGCTGGCCTAAGCCCAGCAGACCGACGATCCCCGCGACGATGGCCACCGCCGCCGCGTCGTCGCCATAACGGCCAACGTTCGACAGGGCCTGCGCGGAAATCCCGGTCAGGGTCTGGCCCATCGTCTCATTGAAGCCTTTAAACTGGGCCTTGCCTTCGAGAATCTTGTCCACCTCGCGTCCGCCACGGGTGCTGGCCTGCCAGTAGATATCTTCCATCGGGTAGCCGTTGAACACCGAGCCGCCGATTTCGACTGCGGCCTTCTCCTCCCGGAATCCCGTTCCGGGCGTGAAGCGAAGTTCCGACTGCCCTTTTCCTGTGGCAATTTTTTGCGGGGCGGTCCCGGTTTCGGCGATCAGGAGGACGTTGTCACCAAAGTCCGGCGGCACAAAATCGGCGCGGAACTTTTTGACCTCGGCAAACGCTTCTTCCGCCATATCGTCATCTCCCAGCATGAGCGACGCCCAGCCTTCGAGAAAGATCAGCAGGGCAAAATCGGCGCGGTAGACTTCATCCTCCGCCAGCGCATCCTGCAACAATCCGCCCTTGAACGAAGCACGGGCGTTTTCAAAATCGCCTTTGCGCATGTAGAGGAGCCCGCGGTAGTAATAGGCCATCGCCCGTTCATAAGGTTCTCCCTTGAAGTCCTTACGCCCCTCGGAGTGCCAAAGGCTGCGGGCCTTCTCCGCGTTGGGGTCGTCAGCAAACACCGCTTCGATATTGAGAAGCGCCGTGTCAAACGACTGTTCCGCCAGATCGTACTTTCCAATATCCATTGCCGCAAGCCCGGCTCTAAGGTGGTTGAGCACCAGGTTGCGCCGTCCTTCCGTGAGCACTTTGCGGTAATAGTATTGCAGTTCCGGCGGCTTGTCCTGAAGATAGGCGGTAATCTCCGTCTCAGGAACGTGGATGATTTCGTAATCCGGCGTGGCCGCGCAACCGGAAAGCAGAAACGCCACCATAAACCAAAGGAGCCAGCGTTTGCCCTGCGAACGGATCACCCAAAAACCCTTATCTATAAATGATGTCGTCACGGGCGGTTTTCTTGAAATCATAGATGCCGCTCCAAACAATCATTCCCGACTCGAGATCGACCATTTCGTAGATGATCTGGTGCGAACGGCTGGCCAGTCCCGAAACCGGGTCCACCGCATCAAGCGTGGTGATGCGCCCGCCCAGGCGATAGTCGCCGCCCAGCGTGTTGGCCCGCTTAGGAATCGTCGCCGCATCCACCACCGGCGGACCGCCGTCGCCATCGCCGCGCTTCAGGGCGCGCTCTTTTTCCACCATGTCGGAATAATGCCGGCCCACGAAGATCATTCGTCCCTGCGAGGCGCGGTTCAAGTTCACCCGCAGACGGTCGGTGATGATGTTCTTATTGATGCGGGTGGAACTCTCGTTACGGAAATATTCCGAATCGATAATGACCCTGGGCGTCACCTGCCGGTCGGCCAGAGTCGGCGTCGCCAGCATATCGACCACCATTTTGTCCGTCATGCTGGCAATGTCCTGAGACTCGATGCCAACACCCGACACCCGGCCCGGCGATTCAAAATCTTCATAAGTGGTGGGCCGCCCCGGCGCGCTGTCCACACCGGTGGTCTCCACGTAAGGGGGAGGCGTCTGACACCCCGACCAAATCAGCAAAAACAGGGCAAGAAAAAATAATTTTACGGTTATCTTCAGCATCATCTCCCGGCCATCTTCAAAGTGGGTTAATTTATAGAAAAGCTTGCAACTTCCTTAATATCGGTCATCCCTGCCTCAATCACAACCCTTCCCATTATAAACACTTTTACATCAAAATTTATAT
>JAJDBE010000125.1 GCA_029261515.1 Nitrospinaceae bacterium
GTTGGCCCCTTTTTTTCTTCTATCGCCAAAGGATCCGATCATGCAACGCTCCATTCCGGCTCTCGCTCTCATCTTTTTTCTTTGCGCCTGCACCTCTGGTGAGGTCAAGGTTGATTCAGCCCAATCAGAGACGCATTACAAACTCGGCATGGAATTTGCTCAAATGGCACTCTATAAAAATGCTCTTGAGGAATTCGATCTGGCCCTCAAACACAATCCCGGCAACCTCAAAGCCCATCAGAAAAAAGGCCTGGTGCATTTTGGACTCAAACAATACGATCACGCCGAGGAGGAGTTTAAAACCGTTTTAACCCAGGATCCCGAAAATGTGCAGGTCCACATCAACCTGGGAATGGTTTATTACTCTAAGGGGGGAAAAAATCAGGCACACAAGAAATGGCAACAAGCCATCAATCTAAAAGAAGGGGACAACGATTCAAAAGCGCTCAATAATATTGGCAATATTTTCAAAGAAAAAGAAGATTTCTCAAAAGCCATCGCGTATTACCAACAGGCGCTTCTTCAGGAGCCCGGTAACTCCACCTATCTGAACAACCTGGGGGACAGCTACCGGCGCCAAGGAAATCCTGCCCAAGCCGAGGAAGTCTTCAAAAAATCCCTCGCGGTGAATGCCAATGGAATGCTCACGCATTTCAATCTTGGCATGCTCTACCAGGAACAAAAAAGGTTTGATGAGGCAATGCAATCCTTTCAGAATTCACTCAAGGTGAACCCCTACTACGCCGAAGCCTACTACCAGATCGCCCGGATTTATTTCGACAATAAAAACAGGGAATCCGCACGCCAATCGATTGAGTTGGCCTTAAAAGCCGATCCAGCAAACCCAAAATACAAAGACTTTTTCTCCAAACTGGAATCTTCCTGACAATGATTTTTTTAACATAGCCAACTCAGCGAGAAACATTCCCACCGCTGAATTGTTTGCGAAGTCCATCAACTCCTGATAGCTTGCCTGCAATTCCTCTCCTCTGCAATCCACTGCCTCTAAGGTTCAAGGACGTCCCAAAAAATTGCTTTTGATAATGAACCGTCCTTTATGAGATAAGAATAAGCGCATTGCCCGAAAGAAATCACCCAAATCCCGCAAGGAGCTATTGGCAACAATGAACGAAGAAGCAGAACGGAAACAAGCACAACAAGCCTCGGCTCCCGAACTCAAAAAGTTATCCAAAGATGAAATCAAGGAGATCCTGAAAAACCACTTACAATGGGTGAATTCCAGCGAGAAGGAAGGGCAGGCGGCCAATTTCCAAAAAGCACACTTAAAAGGGGAAGTGTTCATGGGCGCGAACCTCAAGGGGACAAACTTTCAGGAAGCTCACCTCTACGGGGCTTATCTTAAAAAAACCGATCTTGAACTTGCGAATCTGGAAGGAGCCAACTTACGCGGCGCCAACCTTCGATGGGCCAACCTGAAAAATGCAAACTTGAAAGGCGCCAATCTGGTCCGGGCGGACCTGCACGCCGCCAATCTGGAAGGAACCAATCTGCAAGGAGCAAATTTAAAAATGGCGGAAGGCCTCACTCGGCAACAAATCGCTTTAGCGAAAGTCGATGCAAGCACTGTCCTGCCGGAGTATCTTAAAAAATCAGAAGAGACTTGAGGGAAGTAACGCTATTGCAAAACCCCTTTGGCCGACGCGATCATATTGCTAAAACTCGAGGTCGCGTCCTGCACCGCAGTCGCCTCATAACCACAGTGGGCCGTGCAGTCGGCGCATTTGCGATTATTCCGGTGGCCGTAGTTTTCCCATTCGGTGGTTTCCATAAGTTCCGCAAAAGTTTCGGCGTACCCTTCATCGAGAAGATAGCAGGGTTTCTGCCAGCCGAGAACCGAATAGTTGGGATTGCCCCAGGGAGTGCAGTTGTAGTCGCGTTTGCCCTGTAAAAACTCAAGGTAAAACGGGGAATGGTTGATGTCCCAGCGGCCATTTTCATTTTTTTCCAGCAATTCATTGAAAAACTCAAATGTCCGTTTTCTGCCGAAGAAATGCTCCTGATCCGGCGCATCCGGATACTGAAACGCCGACGCCAGCGTGATTCCGTCGACGCCAAGCGGTTTTAGAAAATCGAGAAACTCCTCGGCTTTTTCTACCGACATGTCGTTAAAAAACGTGGTGGCGCTGGACACGCGGTAACCCATGGCCTTGGCTTTTCGGACCGCATCGGTGGCGATTTTAAACGTGCCCTTTTGGGCAACAACCCGATCGTGGTCTTCTTCCATTCCATCCAGGTGGATGGAAAGCGTGAGCAGAGGCGATACCGGCAGCTTGCCGAGGAAATCATCCAACAGCAGGGCATTGGTGCACAAATAAACATAACGCCCCTGAGCCAGAAGGCCTTCGACGATTTCCTGAATCTGCGGATGCATCAAAGGTTCGCCGCCGGCAATGGAGACCACCGGCGCACCGCATTCATCAGCCGCGTTAAAACACTGTTCCGGCGTCAGGTTCTTCTTTAAAATTTCATTCGGTTTCTGGATTTTGCCACAGCCGACGCATTCGAGATTGCAGCGAAACAATGGTTCCAGCATCAAAACCAAAGGAAATCGCTTGCGCCTTTTCATTTTTTGCTGAAATATGTAAAAACCGATTTTTACAGCCTGGCTGATAGGTATCGCCATTGGAATCGTTTCTCCGGGTTATCTGAATACCGATCGTATCGAGAGTTGGATGCGCCCTTGTGCAAATAGATTCATAATGAGAAATGAAGCCTTTAAAGGCGGCAACCACTTGATAGGATTTGACAAAAGGTATTATATTTTAGTTTTGAATGGGAGCAAGCGATTTATCGCCCACCCGTTAGGCCTTTTGCGAGGAGCAACCGTTTCGGCGGATTTATTTAGCGCAAAAACCCGCAACCCGGACTTGGGAAAAGATTTTGAAAAAATACGCCTTTCTTTTTATCCTGATCGCACTTGGCCTATTGGTGGACGGCGCGCTTTCCTACGATATTTTTGATCTCAGAATCAGTTCTCCTGCCGGCTGGGTTGGCGTCCTGCTGGTCCTGACGATTTTCATCACCATCTTCTGGGCGGAGTCCGCCAAAAAACACGAAAAGAAAAACACCCCAAGGTAGGAATTCTTCCGGGGATCAAGCGGAAACAGATTCGGTCGCCGGTTGCTTCACCAGGCTCAAAAGCGCATGCGGCTCCACCGGTCCTGCCGATGCGATCCAGGCCGAGCCATTGCCGCCATGCGCCACCGAAATGGCGGTTCCGCTCTTATCCTCCATCGCGGTGATGCGAAAGCGGTATTGATTCTGCGGAGAAATATATTCGACCTCGTCACCCACTTCCATGCGGTTCTTAATCTCCACCTGCATCATTCCATCCTGACGGGCGTCGAGCACCTGCCCGCCAAACACCTGCGGCAAATCACCTGCCTGCGGCGAATCGAACCGCTCGGTATCGTGATTGGCATTGGAGATAAGAAAGGCCGAAGTAAAACCGCGATTGGCGGTTTTATTTATTTCTTCTAACAGCGACGGGTCAAACGACCGTTGGTCCGCCAAATCGTCGATGGCCTTGCGGTACGTTTTCGCCACCAGAGAAAGATAATAAATGGATTTGGACCGGCCTTCGATTTTAAACGACATGACCCCTGCGGCTTTCAGTTCCTTGAGAAACTCGATGGCGCGCAAATCCTTTGAGTTCATGATGTAGGTGCCGTGCTCGTCTTCATCGATGGGCATCATTTCTCCTGGCCGGTTGGCTTCCTCGATGAAATACTCGCCTTTAATCTGCGAGCCGCAGGAAGAGCTTGGCTCGGGGGTTTCTCCCGCCTCGTGCACATTGTATTCCCATCGGCAGCTGTTGGTGCAGGTCCCCTGATTGGCGTCCCGGTGATTGAAATAATTGGACAACAGGCATCTGCCCGAATAGGCGATGCAGATCGAGCCGTGCACAAAGGCTTCCAACTCCATTCCCGGTACTTTTTCGTGAATCTCGAAAATCTCCTCTAAAGACAGCTCGCGTGAAAGAATGGTGCGTTGAACGCCGAGGTCGTGCCAGAACTGAACCGAAGGCCAGTTCATGGTGTTGGTCTGTACAGACAGATGCACGGGAATCCCTGGGAATTCTTTTAAAACAAACTGAATGAGACCGGGATCGGACATGATAAAGGCGTCCGGTTGGGCTTCCGCGTAATACGCCAGCGATTTCTTGAACGACTCTACTTTGCGGTTCTGCGGCAAAATATTAGCAGTGATGTAGATTTTCTTGCCCAGTTTGTGCGTGGTATCAATTGCTTCCTTTAGAGAAGCGTCGCGGAACCCATTTTCCCGCGCCCGAAGGGAAAATTTGGGAATCCCCGCATACACCGCATCCGCCCCGTAAGCAAACGCGTAGCGCATTTTTTCCGGACTGCCTGCCGGAGCCAGTAGTTCAGGAACCATGAAACCCTCTTTCACCATAATGAAATGGAAATACAAACCGTAGATTGAATAGGGTCCCCATTACACCACAAAACCCGGTCTCTGCAAAACAAATCCAGGGTTGCAAGTGGCCTAAGCGCTCGATCTTCTCTTGTGCTGGGACTGGAACTTCGGCAAGCAACAGCGGCGATACAAACTTAAGGGGTGGAAATTGACGGGTCTTTGGCTTCCAGGGCTTCGACCAGACTGAGGGTCGCCCGCAAGCGTTTGGCAAGAACTTTGAGGATCGGCATGAGCGCCTGGGGATTCTGTTCCGCCAGCGAATCAAACGCTTCCTGGGTGAGAACGGTTATGGTGCAGTCTTCCAGAGCCACGACGTTGCAGGAACGGGGAAGTCCGTCGATCAGCCCCATTTCCCCGAAAATATCGTTCTCCTTGAGGGTGCCGACGGCTTTTCGCTCTCCGTCGGGATTCGATTTTGAAACCTCGACCGAACCCGATTCGATGATATAGGCGCAGTCACTCGCCATCCCTTCGTGGATGATTTCATCGCCTTCTTTAAAAAACAGTGTTTTCATAGATGAGAATTCATAGAAAGAGCCGTCTTCGGCAAAATAAGGGCGGCAGGATTATTTTTAGTATTCATCCTCAATAATACTTTACAGCGTTTATCCTTGAAAATCAATAGGTTAAAGGAGTCTCCGGTTTTTCAAAGGTTTTGCCTGGAAGGAAGAACAGGTCGTGTGCGTGGCCGAATCTGCAGGCGCAAAACTCACCCCCCCTCACAATCCGGGGAAACGGCAAACCCCTGTGCCTTTGCCTCAAGCTTGCTGGAAAAAACCGCAAACCCCTTTCCCTGCCGGGGATAATTCCGGCAAGCCGGCCAGAGATAAATTTTACTTTCCAGGTTTCCGATCAGGCCGTAACTGAAAATCCGATCGTAATCCACTTCAGAAGGGTTTTCAGGTGGGTCTTCCAATGTGTTGTCGCGCCGGAACTGCCAGGGAGGAATCGGGGCAGGCTCTACCCAGAATCCGATATTCTTCCTCCAGGCCTGGTATTCCAGCTCCCGCAAGCGTTCGTGCGAAGGATAATGCACTCGGTAATGCCACGCCAGCCCGTGCCGCACCAGCTCATCGTTCAAAACCTGCCCACCCGGCAGGCGGACAATGCCGATCAACCGCCGGTATTTGTCTACAGTTTCGTATTCCACCGTCACCTGTTTTGCAAAAACCAGGTCATACGTAAACTGCCGGGCCTGTCTGCCGATGGTTTGCGGCATTTCCGGTGCATCGATCTCCCGCAAACGGACTTTAAAAAATTGCGCCCCGGTGGTTTGAATGGTCAGCATATCGCCATCCAGCACCTCCACCACGGTTCCCTGCAATGACACCGCAAAAATATTACCGGGAGACAACATCAAGCAGATGAAAACGAAGATTGTTTTTAGTACGTGCATGCTATCGCGCCCACTTCAAGCACTTGCAGAATAAAAGAATCACACCGGGGAGACCGCTCCGGTCAAAGGCCCGAAAGAATCCGGCAGGCTTTTTTCAATCATGAAGCGGACGTTTTCGTTGGCGTTGACCGAATCCACTTCGATTTCCGGGTGACTCGATTTAAACACCCGGAACACTTCGTCCACAAACGCCTGTCCTACCGTGGCAACATGTTTAAAATCCAGCACCACCCGGCGGAATTTTTCCACTCCCAAAAGCACCCGTTTGGCCTGTGACCGGGAAACATAATGCTCCTCTTCCAATTTGCTGAGCTGAACGCGAATTTCAGTTGTGTCCAATAGCGGGAGTTCCGATTCCGTCCGGCTGAAAAAATTGACCACATCGCCAAGCGTCCGTTTCGTATCGAAGCGGATAGCCATCGAAACTTTGGTTCCCTTGGACTTGTCCCTTTTCCTGCGCTCTAAAAACCAGTCGTCCTGAAGATTGTCCTTGCAATAAAACAGACCTTCGGAAAATAGACCGAAGACATCAAAGACGCGCGAGGTGAAAAAAAGACCTTCGCCGGAATGCCGCTCAGGGTCGGTGGTGAATTTTCCCTTTGATAAATGCAGCACCCCCTCACGTTCATCGGCAAGATCGAGCGCGTTTTGTATTTTGCGGAAAATTCCAATGCCGTCGTCGATGATATTGAGCTCCAGAGAATCTTTTTTCCAGACGGTCTTCACCACCACGCCCTTGCCTTCCGAATGCGTGAGCGCGTTGTTGAAAATCTCCGCGAATCCGTAAGCGCAGATTTCAAGGACCGGATCCGGCAAACCGGAAAACTCGTCCTGTAGATATTCCTGCCAAACGGCGTCTTCTTTCAGCCCCGGTTGAATTTCGAAAATGAGGGTTTTATCGAGAGAGTTTTTGAGGAAATAGGTGGCGCCGCGCGTGGTGCCGGTGCGGATGATTTTCTTGTCTTTCAGCAGCCGGTCGAGATGCCGGTGCACCGTCATGCGGGTGACCGCAAATGCCTCCGAAGTGATCGCCACGATGTCCTTGGGATGCCTGGGGATATTCTCTAAAAGGTAGGATCGTATTTCCTGAGCCCGGCTGGCCACGATATGGTCTCCTGCAATTTTGGCAACCAATTATAACTCATAATAAAGTATTTTATCACTATTTTTTGGGCCCATAACGACTGCGATCCGGGGTGAGCCCTCAGCCTTCACAACACCTAATGTATTACACGAAGTAAAAAAATAACTACTTATAATATAGATAGTTATACTGAACATAATAAAAAGAGGGTTTTCCAGTCAGGCAAAATTTTCCCAAATTCCTCCACCACCCTCCCACCATCACTCCGCAGTAGGTTTTGTTGGCAAAATCAGATAAATAAAAAAATACCCATAAACTTAAAAAAACTATTGACGTTAAAATTATATGTAATTATACTTATAAAATCCGGTGCAGGCCCCGCTGGATGAGATGAGTGGAGGTATCATAAATTTGGAGGTGCGGCATGAATATGAAAACATCAGCGGTTATCATTTCAGGCATTCTTTTCCTTCTCGGAACCAGTTCCCAGGTTTGGGCCGGCCCCAAATACTCGGGAAGTCATCACGGTTATACCGTCCATGAAACGCACACAACGGTGACTCGGTCCTACGACGATTGTCCCGATGACAGGCACTACCGCCATCGTCATCACCGGCACCACTACAATCACCACAACAAACATCATCGCCCGCATCACTGGAAACATCATAGATCCGGACACGGTCATTCCCATGCCGCTCCCCGGCATTATTATGAAGAGCGTGTTTACTATCAGGCGCCGGCTCCGCAACCGTATTATCAGCCGGCACCCCAGCATTACTCCTCCGGCTATAACGGCAACGCCCTATCCGAAACGATTGTTGGCGGCGCCTTAGGCGCGGCAGCAGGAGCCGCCATTGGCGCGGTGGTGGGTGAACCCGCAGACGGAGCCGCCATTGGCGCAGTCGTTGGCGGATTTGGCGGCATCAGCCGCGGTATTTTAGGCCGTGGATTACTCTGGTAACGCAGGTTCCCCTCCCTTTCCGGCGATTGCCAGAATAATCGCGACCGGGGCTTTGGTCCCACTTGATCCCCCTCTCTTCGAAAAGCGGAGGGAGGGGGCTCCAACTTTCCTTCAAGTTTATTCCCCACACTCTTCGGTGTCCGGCAACATTTGAAAAAAACTGAGAGAGGAAGGAAGAGGAAATTGTCAGCCATCAGAACCTGGCTCAGGAAAAATACGCCTTCAAAACATACTGCTGCACCATGCGCTGGGTGTTGAAAAAAGATCCATTGAGGGCAATGGCCGCCTGCATGATTTCCACGAACCGGTCCTGGTTGACATAAAACATGGGCAGGATGACTTGTTCCAGTTTTTTGTAAAGCGAGTCCGCATCATGCTCTCCATCGCCGTCGTCTTTTGAGATGCGGCCATCCTCGCCGATCGCCCAGCCGGTGACGCCTTCAATGCATCCCTCGATCCACCAACCGTCCAGCACGCTGAAGGAAGGCACGCCGTTTAGCGCCGCCTTCATGCCACTGGTCCCGGAAGCCTCCTGGGGCGGTTCCGGAGTATTGAGCCAGAGGTCGACCCCCGCCGTCAGCAATTGCCCAAGTTCCATATCATAATTCGGCAAATAGGCGATGGGAATGTCCTGCCGGAGGCTTGCGGCCATCTGCACAATCTGCTGAATCAGTTTTTTTCCGCCTTCATCCTCAGGGTGCGCCTTGCCGGCAAATACGACCTGGAACTTACCCACATCGCGGGCGATTTTCTGCAACCGCTGAACATCTTTAAAAAGCAGGGTGGCTCTTTTGTAGCTCGCCGCCCGGCGGGCAAACCCCAGGGTGAACACGTTGCGGTCGAACCCGGCGTTGGTTTCGCGGTTGATATGCTCTATTAATAAATTCTTGGCCTGATGGTGCGCCGCCCAGATTTCCTCGCCGGGGATGCCAAAAGCATAGCGCAGACTGAAATTGTCCTGCCGCCAGCCGGGGATGTGCCGGTCAAACAGTTTGGCGAAAGGAGGCGAAACCCACCGGCCCACGTGCACGCCATTGGTGATGGCATCGACCTTGTAGCCCTGAAACATGTTTTGAGACACCTCCCCATGTTTCTTGGCCACACCGTTAATATAGCCGCTCAGCGTCAACGCCAGAAACGTCATATTCAGCCGTTTCTCGTGACAGATGGGATCGTGAATGCCGCAGGCCTCCCGGTCGCCCAGAACCCGGTCGACCAGCTCCAGGGGAAACTTGTCGTGGCCCGCCGGAACCGGAGTGTGTGTGGTGAAGACGCACTGCTCGCGAACCGCTTCGCTGTCTTCCGGTGCGAAAAAATCCCGGCCGGCTTTTTCCTTGTGCTCCCGCATCAGTTCCAGAGTCAACAGACTGGCGTGCCCCTCGTTCATGTGGAACCGCTCTATGCGGTTGTGCCCGAGTTCCCGAAGCATGCGGACGCCGCCCATCCCCAGAACCACCTCCTGGCAGAGGCGGTAACGGGAATCGCCGCCGTAGAGAAAATGCGTGAGCGTCCGGTCCCAATCGGAATTTTCTTTTAAGTCCGAATCGAGAAAATAAACCGGAACTGTAAAACCGCCATCGCCTGACACGTCATAGCGCCAGGCCTTGAGGTGAACCGTCCGACCTTCAATCGTCACGCTGGTTTGCTGACCGGTGTCGGTGAGAAAATCGGCAACGACCCAGTGGACGGGTTCTTCCCTTTGCCAACCGGTGTGATCCAGCCGTTGGTAGAAATAGCCTTTGCGGTGCAAAAGCGTCACCGCCACCAGCGGGACTTGCAAATCGGCGGCAGACGTGATCATGTCTCCCGCCAGAATGCCCAGCCCCCCGGCATAGGTGGGGATATCCGGATGCAGACCGATTTCCATGGAGAAGTAAGCGATTTTGGCGACTTTATTCATGCAGCTGGATTGTCAGATCAATTTTAAAGATGGCGCATTCACCCCGGTGAAAGGGCTTGCGAAAAGCGTTCATAAACCGGGCGTTGCTAAAATCATAAAAAGCTCACAAAATCAACAATTTACAATCAAACGCCTTTGCTTTATCTTATTAGATAGGAAATCGATAGCTGCCGTCAACCGTAAAAACGCCGGGAAACGCCGTCTAACGAAATCCTCATCCCGCAGAGAACAATGGAGGAGACATCATGCAATGCCCTGTTTGTGACAATCATCTCAGTGAAGTGGAAGCCGGAGGTATCAAAGTCGACATCTGCAAAGGCGGTTGCGGCGGCATCTGGTTCGACAATTACGAGTTCAAAAAATTCGACGAGCCGCATGAATCCGAAGGCGAAGCGCTACTCGATATTGAAAAGGACAATGCCATCACCGTCAACGCCGAAACCCGGCGCAGTTGTCCCAAGTGTTCCGGCATCACCATGGCGCGGCATTTTGTCAGCGTCAAGCGGAAAGTGGAAATAGACGAATGCCCCGGCTGCGGCAGTATCTGGCTGGACGCAGGCGAACTCGGCAACATCCGCAACCTGTTTAAAACCGAAGAAGAAAAAATCGAAGCGGCAGATCAATATTTCACCGAAGTGTTTGCCGACGACTTGCTGAAAGTGCGTCAGGAAAGCGAAGAAAAAGTGGCCCAGGCCAAGCGCTTCGCCAACATGTTCAAGTTCATCACGCCATCCTACTATATTCCGGGGAAACAAATCTGGGGCGCGTTTTAACCGACGCCTCGGTTCGCGCGTTACCCGGATTTCTTTTCGGACAATACCGTAAGCAACAACAGCATCGCGGCGGTTGCCAAAGACGCACCTATGGTGAACGCCATTTCCGGACCCAGCCGGGCCCAGAACACACCGAACAACAAACTCGCCGGCAACGCGGCGAAACCCACCGCGCCGTGAAACAGGCCGAACGCCCGGCCCCGCTTGTCACTGGGCACAAAATCCGCCACCAGCGCCCGCTCCGCGCCTTCGGTCAACCCGTAATAGGCGCCGTAGATTAAAATCAGCCCCCACAGCATCCACGCTTCGGAAGCAAAAGCCAGCCCGAAATACACCCCAACATAGATCGCCCATCCGGACACAATCGCCACGCGGCGGCCATAGCGGTCGGACAAATGCCCGCCGGGCAGGCTGAAAAAAATCTTTGCCAGATGCAACGCGATCCACAAACCGATCACCTGTAAAAGGTCGAGCTGAAATTTTGTCTTGGCATAGAACACCAGAAACAGATCCGAACTGTTGCCAAGAGTGAACAACGTCACCGCACCCAGATACCCGTAAAACCGCTTTGGCAGAGGACCGGCATTGCCGCCGGGGTGCGCCGACCCTTCCTTTGCCACAGGTTCCACCTTGCCGGAAATTTCCTCAACCTTGCCGGTGAGCACGATCATCGCCGCAATTCCCGGTATCAACGCCAATCCGAACAGCCAGCGCAGCGCCGCCATTTCATCCGCCGTCGCCACATCCGCACCTTTTTCAATGAACGCCGTGCCGAGCAGGGAATACAGCACCAACCCCGCCAGCACAGGTCCCAGAACCGCGCCGGCGTGGTCCATCATGCGGTGAAAGCTGAAGGCAAAACCGCGCACCGAAGGATGAACCGAATCGCTGATCAACGCGTCCCGTGGCGAGGTACGGATGCCCTTGCCGACGCGATCGAAAAAACGCAGTAGAACCACGTGCCATCCGGCTCCGGCCAGCGCCATCAGGGGCCGGCTGAGGGTCGAGATGCCATAACCCCAAACCGCGAGCAGTTTGCGTTTGCCGAGCGCATCGCTCAAACGGCCCGAATAAATTTTTAGCAGACTGGAAACGCTTTCGGCGATACCGTCCATGAGACCGATATAAATCGCCGCCGAGGCAGCCGGTACCAGACCCGTAAAATAAACCGGGAGGAGGGGATAGATCATCTCGCTGGAAGCGTCGGTGAAAAAACTGACCAGCCCCAGCATCAGCACATTGCCGCGCACTACATTGCGCCAGTGAATTTTCCTATGGTCGTTAGAATCCATTTCGCTTAACTTTACTCTACGCTGTGGTTAAAAGAGTTAATCCGATTTAGCCCATTTTGGCTCGTTCCTGATTTCTCATCTGGTATAATCATCATAGCGCCACTGCCAAAGAAAGATTATAATTAAGTATGAAAGCAACCGCGACACAATTTCGCGAAACGATCTTTCGAAGTAGGAATAAGCACGCATTAATAAAATAGGAAAATGAAAATTACCCACCATAATCTGGAAGTCGAACTTGATGATTCTTGGTGGGAGGAAGCCGGAATGAACAGCTTTATTCCTGTAGGCCAAACTTACCGTGTGAACTATAAAATTTTCGTTAATCGCCCGGTGTTTGAGGTGCGCTTTGAGGAGGTCAGTCCGGTTCTGAGAAATCCGGGTGTTGGAATTTTTAACGCTAATGAAAAATATTCCGCCAAAGAGCGGGTGGTCAATATCCTACGAGAGTTTTTCTCCGGCTCAGAAATTCCACCTGTGGAGGTGGTTCTACAACCAATCGACAGCGAATTCCGTTTTAAACTTGTCCACGGAGTGCATCGGTTTTATTGTTCGTTGGCCGCTGGGTTCTCTCATATACCAGCGGTCAAAGGTTTTGACATTAATTCCTAAACTAATGAGACATAAGAAGTCAATCAACTGGAGAGCCTAACCCGTCGTTACACCCCGGTGCAGGAATCCCCACACAAAAAAAAGCCGACCTTCTTTTGGGAGGGTCGGCTTTACTATTCTGGCTCCGGTGACAGGACTCGAACCTGTAACACTGCGGTTAACAGCCGCATGCGCTACCATTGCGCCACACCGGAATGGGTTTGGTGGATTAAATTGGCTTTTCTTATACGGTCATGCTTCGACAGGCTCAGCATGACAGACACTTCCTTTTAAGCTATTCAAACTTGCGAAAAAAGGCCACCTTTGTCACCCTGAGCTTGTCGAAGGGTGGCAGGGCTTTCCCACTTCAAGTTCTTTTTTAAAGGGTTGAAAATTAATCCATTTGCCCCCACTTGTCAAGGGCGTTTTAATTCCTTAGTTTACAGCATTTCGCTGCGCCCTTCCAGCGACTTTAAAAGGGTCACGGTATCGGCATATTCGATGTCGGAGCCAATGGGCAGGCCGCGGGCGATTCGCGTCACTTTAACGGGATAAGGTTTCAACACTTTGGAGATGTACACCGCCGTGGATTCTCCCTCCATGTTGGGGTTGGTCGCGAGAATCACCTCTTGGATACCGCCTTTTTCCACTTTTTCTTTCAATTGCTGGATCGTCAGCTCCGAGGGGCCGATGCCGTCCAATGGCGAGATGACCCCCATCAGCACATGGTAAACGCCCTTGTACTGCCCCATATTTTCCAACACGTACACATCGTGCGGCTCTTCCACCACGCACACCTGGGTGTGATCGCGATTCGGCCCCTGGCAAATATCGCAGGGGTCCCGCTCGGTGATGCCGTGGCACACAGAACACAGGATGATCTTTGCTTTGACGTTTTGAATCGCCTGCGCCAGTTTTTCCGCGCGTTCGGTGGTGCCGCGCAACATGAAAAACGACAGCCTCTCGGCGGTTTTCTGGCCGATGCCCGGCAGTTTCTTTAATTCATCCACCAGATCTGTTACCGCTTGCGGTCTTTTCACGTTGGCAATCTAAAATAAAAAGGTGAGGAGCAAATCCCCCGATTTTCTCTAAAAATGGGGCGCCATGCTGCATCCTGCAACAGGCTCAGGACGAAAGTTGTTTCATCAGGTGTTGGGAAACAGGCCGGGAATCTTGATGCCGCCTGTCAGCTTGGTCATTTCTTCCTGGGCCAGTTCCTTGACTTTGCGGTGCACCTCGTTCATGGCTCCGGTGACCAGGTCTTCGAGCACTTCCTTATCCTGCATATTGATGAGCTCTTCATCGATGTGCACCGAGAGAATCTGGTTGATGCCGTTGGCGGTGACTTTCACCATACCGCCTCCTGTGGAAGCCTCGACGGTTTTCTCCGCCAGTTCTTTTTGAATATCGCCGATCTTCGATTGCAACTCCTGCGCCTGCTTAAACATCGACATCCAATTATTTTCCATAATTTCTAATCCGTATTATGCGGCTCGGTTTGGCTCAGCGCACCACCACTCCGCCGAAAATATCCATCGCTTCCTGAATGATTTCCGCTTCGGCGATCGCGCCTGTGCTGTGATTAGTGTCGTGAGGCGTTTTTTTTTTCTGCCCCGTGTGCTCGGAAGACACGTCCGCCCCTCCGTTACTGCTGTTAAGAGACAACTTGACCTCGACGTCCCGGTTCAAGACAGCTTTGACCCCGGCGCGGATCGCTTTTAAGTTTTCTTCGGTGGCGATCAGCTCCTTGGTGTAGGCGTCGGCGACTTTAAGATGGATGAGCGAATCCGTGAGTTCGACAAGATCGCACACCATCAAGTAATGACCGAAAGACGCTTTTTTCCTGGAAATCTCTTGTTGGATCTTCTCCCACTCCGATCCCGGCGACCCGCTCTGGCCATTGACCATTTCTGCTGCCGCAGGTGCCGTATCAGGGACATGTTCCTCCTGTTTGCGCACAGGCACCATAACCCGATCCGCTTGCACAGGCCCCGTCTCTTCCATGCCGTTGATGGTCTCGATCAGCGCGTCGATATTGCGAAACGGACGCACATCGGTCAAACGCAGAACCGCCATCTCGAACACCTGCCTCGAAAGAGAAGTGCGTTTCATTTCCATCTCCGCCCGGGACAAAACCGTGAACATCTGTTGCAGTTCATCAGGCGCAATCGCCTCGGCCTGTTTTTTAAGGACTGCTATATCGCAGGTACCCGAATCCAGAATCAACTCCGGCTTGCGCGCCACTTTGACCATGAGCAGATGGCGGATATATTCCGCAAGATCGCGGCAAAAGGTGTTGAGATCCTTGCCCAAATTGGCGACTTCCTGAATCTGTTCGATGAGCGCCGCGCCATCACGGTTAATCAGGCTGTCCACAAACGTTTCCAAAGCTTTCTGGCCGACAATGCCGAGTACGGATTCAACGGAGCCATGCGTCACCTGTTTGCCGGAAAACGCGATCACCTGGTCGAGCAGGCTCTGCGCATCGCGCATGCTGCCGGAGCCGTTCTTGGCGATCTCCTCCAGACTCTTGCGGTCGGCTTCGAAGCCTTCCTGTTTACAGATCAACTCCAACTGGTCGATGATCTGCTTGTGCGACAAGGGTTTAAACTCAAAGCACTGGCAACGGGAAAGGATGGTTTCGGGAATCTTGTTGAGTTCTGTGGTGGCAAAAATGAAGATCACGTTTGGCGGCGGTTCTTCCAGCGTTTTCAGCAATGCGTTGAACGCGCTTTTGGAAAGCATGTGCACTTCGTCGATGATATACACCTTGTACTTGCAGGAGGTCGTCGCGTATTGCAGGTTGTCGATCAGGTCCCGCACTTCCGCCACGCCGTTGTTCGACGCCCCGTCGATCTCGTGCACGTCGAGGCTGCTGCCCTGGCGGATTTCAACACACGGCGCACAGGCGTCGCACGGTTCGAGAGAAGACGCTTCCAGACAGTTCAAAGCCTTCGCCAGAATTCGCGCCATCGTGGTTTTACCGACGCCGCGAGTTCCCGAAAACAAATACGCGTGCGAGAGCCGTTCCAGTTCGATGGCATTGGTCAGGGTGCGGACGATGTGCTCCTGCCCGATCAACTCGCTGAATTTCTGGGGACGCCATTTACGTGCGGATACCTGGAATTCCATAAGACACCTGACTTTAAAACAGGGAAACCATTGGTGACGGGGGGAACACATCTAAAAATTAAAGGCAGAATTGTTGGGGAACTCACAGCACACAAGGGATTTTGTTACCGCTGCTTCCTTCCGGACCTGACGGGGTTCACAAAGCCATGTTGCGTGAGGCCCAACAAAACTGCCAAAACTATTCAAATTCTATTGGAACATGATACTCGCTTAAAATAAAATTTCAAATGCCTGAATCTTTGGGCCCCACCCAAAAAATCGGATTGTGTGCAACTTCCCACAAATGACCGTCGGGATCTTTGAAATAACCGGAGTACCCGCCCCAAAATACTTTTTGCGGCTTTTTGACCGCCGTGGCGCCGGCGGCCACTGCCTGATCGAATACGCTATCGACTTCCACTTCCGTTTCTACATTATGCGCCAACGCAAACCCATTAAATCCACTACCCTCGGCAGAAACCATCGCGTCTTCCGCCAGAGCCTTGCGACCATACAATCCCAGCCATGTGCCATTGAGCGTAAAAAACGCCACTTCAGGAGGCGATTCCATTCTGGGGAAACCCAACCCATTTTCGTAGAAATCAATCGACTTCGCCAAATCCGCGACGCCGAGAGTGACCATGCTGATTCTGGGCTTCATGCCACGTTTACCTCGCAAACATCGTGAGCAAATTCGCCCCGCACGCAGTGATGGCGGAGAGGGAGGGATTCGAACCCTCGGTAGGGGATTAGCCTACACACGCTTTCCAAGCGTGCGCCTTCAACCGCTCGGCCACCTCTCCTCACTATCCATAAAACCGCTTGCACTGGAACCTGCCGCCAGCACACCCATCGCACTTCAATAGTGGATCCAGTGGAGGTCCGGCAAAAACGTTCGAACCCAAATAAGACCTTTTTGCCCGGCGTGAGCAAATCCGCCCCACGCGGAGTGGTGGCGGAGAGGGTGGGATTCGAACCCACGGTTCCCTCATTCAAGAGAACAATTGATTTCGAGTCAACCGCCTTCAACCGCTCGGCCACCTCTCCTCATGCAGAAAACTTTCCCAAGGCTTAAGGAAAGCAAATTAAAATACGCCCAAGAGGACTCGAACCTCCGACCTACGGTTCCGCAAACCGTCGCTCTATCCAGCTGAGCTATGGGCGCATGAATCTATTAAATTTCGATCGTCATCGGTCAGGACACTTCCGCCGCAATGTAATCGCTGAGCTCGAGAGCGTACCCCTCGTGCTCGAAAGCATACATGGTGGGGTACTTGGCAAAGGTCCAACCCTTGTATAAAACCTTGCCGTTTTCTTCCACCACAAGCTGCACTGCCGGGTTGATCAATTCGTTGTTCATCGAGGTGTACGTCCCCTGGTCCATGACAAAGTTCGGGAAAAACGGTCCGACGGTGACCTTGATTTTCGTGTCGCCAATAAAAAAACTGGAGCCAAGATCCACCGTCTCAAACACGTTATTTTCTTCATTGGTTTTGTCTTTGACGAGAATCTTCACCGCTTTCCATTGTCCCTGCACATTTTGGGGAACACGCACCTGCCGTTCTACTTTCTCACCGCCTTTGATGTCCGGGTGTGTTTCCACTTTACTTCCAGACCCCTCGGCAAACAGTCCCGCCGAAGGCGCTTCGGCTTTATCCCTCTCGGCCAGAGTAAAATCAGACCCTGAAGTTTTGGCTTCGGGGATCGCATCCGGCCCCTTGGAACAGGCGAACGCCACTGCCAGACAAAGCAGAAGAATCCAATTTTTAATTCCCATTGAGCGTCTCGACATGGTGTTCCACCCTCATCTTGCGAATCTAAAAACAAGAAAAATCTCCGGCAGGACCAGAGACGTTTTTTAATGGCGGAGAGGGAGGGATTCGAACCCTCGGTAGGGGGTTAGCCTACACACACTTAGCAGGCGTGCGCCTTCAGCCAACTCGGCCACCTCTCCGGAAATAAACGATTACCAATGAATAACCCGGCAAACCGACCGCAACTTATTCATTGGTAAGAGCTTATTTAATAATCAGATGCAAAAAGTTCGGACAAAATATTCACTCGCGCGTCGATATTGGGTCCAGCTCCACGCAAGTGCAGGTTCGGCAAAAATGTTCAAACCCGAACAAGACCCTGTTGCCCGTCGTCAGCAAATCCGCCCCACGCGGAGTGGTGGCGGAGGGAGTAGGATTCGAACCCACGGAACTTTCGTTCAACGGTTTTCAAGACCGCCGCCTTAAACCACTCGGCCATCCCTCCCTTCTGCCTGCGTGCCCTAATAGTTATCCAGTTCCCCTTAAATGTCAAGCAGGGTATTCACTCTCTATTTTCTTCGATAAAGGCGTTGCCCGCGTTGTTTCAATGGGCTTTGCCAATGACCTCTTGACCGTGCAGATAGGGTCTCAGCGCCTCGGGAACCCGGACCGTGCCGTCTTTCTGCTGAAAATTTTCCAACACCGCCACAAACAACCGCCCCGCCGCAAGGCCGGACCCATTCAGCGTGTGGACAAATTCGGGTTTGGAATCGCCTTTTTTGTAGCGGATCTTTGCTCGCCGGGCCTGGTAATCGGTGAAATTACTGCACGAGGATATTTCCCGGTAAGTGTTCTGACTGGGGAGCCAGACTTCGAGATCATAGGTCTTCGCCGCGGAAAACCCCATATCTCCGGCACACAACACCACCACCCGGTAGTGCAGGCCGAGCTTCTGCAATATCGATTCGGCGTTTTGAACCAACGATTCCAATTCCGTATCGGATTGTTCCGGACGCACGAACTTGACCAGTTCGACTTTGTCGAACTGGTGCTGACGGATCAAACCTGCGGTATCTTTTCCGTAAGATCCCGCCTCACGGCGAAAACAAGGGGTGTAGGCGGTGTAACAAATCGGCAGGGATTCTTCCTTGAGTACTTCGTCACGGTGGAAGTTTGTGACCGGAACCTCCGCTGTAGGAATCAGATAATATGGATCGTCCCGCATTTTAAACAGTTCCTCTTCAAACTTGGGCAGCTGTCCTGTCCCCTGCATGCTCTCTTTATTGACCAGAAACGGCGGGTACAACTCCTGATAACCATTTTCCCGGGTTTGCACATCGATCATGAAATTGATGAGACCGCGCAACAATTCGGCTCCCACGCCTTTGTAGACGGCAAACCGCGACCCGGCAATTTTTGCGGCGCGCTTGAAATCGAGAAGACCGAGCTTTTCTCCGATCTCCACATGCGTCTTGGGTGCAAATGACAGTTCCGGCTTTTGCCCCCACAACCGGACCTCCTGATTGGCTGATTCGTCCGCCCCATCGGGAATCGAATCGTCAGGCAGGTTGGGAATGCCAAGCAGGGTTTGCAGTATCTGATCTTCACACGCGGCGGATTTATCATCCAGTTCTTTGATGGTAGCGTTGATGGTTTTGACTTCCTCCATCTCGCGCGTTGCTTCCTGTCCCTGCTGTTTGAGTCTGCCCACTTCTGCCGAAAGTTTCTTTTTTTTGTTTTTTAGCATTTCCGATTCACTAAGACAGCGGCGACGTTCTTCTTCCGGTATAAGAAGACCATCCAAAGCATCCGCCGTGCCTTGACCACGGCGCTCCAAACGGGTTTTCACTGTTTCCAAATGTTCTCGGATGTATTTGATATCCAGCATGATTATTTTCGTTGTTTTCTTTTTTTCATTCTCTTTTGCAAACCGTCGAGCTTGGTCTTGAGAATCGCCGGGTAGAGATACCGGTCTTCCAGGGCTTTAAAGCGATTGAAGGCGGCCTTAAGGTCGCCTTCTTCTTCGAGGCAGGACGCCATGATGAATTCCATTTCCGCCTTGAATTTACTGGCAGGATATTTTTCCACGAAATCGTCGTAATACGTTCTTGCCTCAGGGCACCGTTGCAATGTGAACAAAAGTTCCACCGCTTTGAATTGGGACTCTTCAGCCCAGGCCGACTGCGGGTAATCCTCAATCAGGGCTTCCCATTCCGCCAGCGCCTGCTCGTAGTTCTGCATTTTGAAATAAATCGAGGCGATCCGGTATTGATGATCGCCTTTTTCTTCTTCTTTATCAAAGTGGTGGATCAGCTTCTGGTATTCGATGATCGCCTGTTCGTAATCTTTGAAAGTGAATTCCACGATTTCGGCAATGTACTTTTGCGCATCATGGCTGAAGGGACCTTTTTTGTTTAATTGCAGAAGCTCTTGAAAATACAAAATCCCCTGGTTGCTCTTACCGAGACTGAAGTGGTAGATCTCACCCAGCCGGAATATGGCCTCCTCGGCGGAAGGACCCGAAGGGTTTTTTTTAAGAACTGTTTTGAACAGTTCGATGGCCCGGTGATTACTCCCCTTGACCCATTCATTGTTGGCTTTGTGAATGAGGGGATCGATCTTGTCATCGCTGCAACCTGCCAGGCAATACAAAAAGAAAACGCCAACGGACAAAACCGAAAGCAATCGTTTAGTTCGTCGTTTGTAAATTGAGGGGGAAGTTGTTATGGATGGGCAGGCGGCCCGGTTCCCGGATGTCTTGGTCATGGTCAATGAGTCGAAATCACTCGACGAGCTTCTCGACACTGACCACCCGGTTGTCCTGCCCGACTCCCACCAGACGCACACCCTGGGTGTTGCGTCCGATAATGGAAACTTCGCTGACCTTGATGCGGACGATGTTGCCGTCGGAGGTGATGATGAGAAGTTCTTCGTTGTCGGTGACCTGATGCACGGCGACCACGGAACCGATTTTTTCATTGCATCGGATCGTCATGACGCCGTAACCGCCGCGTCCCTGGACGGAGTATTCCTCCAGCAGAGTGCGCTTGCCATAGCCTTTGTCGGTGACGGTGAGCAACATGTTGCCCGGTTCCACGATCTCGCCGCCGACCACGCGGTCACCCTTACTAAGCTTGATGCCGCGGACCCCGCGCCCGGTGCGGCCTATGAGCCGAACATCGCTTTCTTTAAAGCGAATGGAAAAACCGTTGTGCGTGGCCATCAAAATATCTTTGCCCTCTTCGCACAGCTCCGCCGCGATCACCCGGTCACCTTCGTCCAGAGTCAGGCCGATGATGCCGCCCTGCCGTGGCTTGCTGTAGGCCATGAGCGAGGTGCGTTTGATGACGCCGTTCTCGGTAATCACAATAACGGATTTATTTTCTTCAAATTCGCGGACGGAAAGAATGCCGGTGATTTTTTCCTCCGGTTGCAGATGCAACAGGTTGGCGATGGATTTGCCCTTGGAAATACGGCTGACTTCGGGAATGCGATACACCTTCAATTGATGCACTTTGCCGCTACTGGTGAAGATGAGCAAAGAACTCAAGGTGGAAGCGATGAACAATTTGTCCACCACATCCTCTTCTTTTAAGTCCATGCCTTTGATTCCCTTGCCGCCTCTGCGCTGCGCCCGGTAATTATCGACATTTTGCCGTTTGATGTAGCCGCTCAGGGAATAGGTCACCACGACATCTTCATCGGCGATCATATCTTCGATTTCGATGTCATTGTCTTCCGATTCCATGATTTCAGTGCGCCGCTCGTCACCATATTTGTCTTTGATGGCGGCCAGTTCGTCATGGATAATTTTAAGTTTCACTTCGTCGTGTGCCAGAATATTTTCGAGATCCTTGATCGCCTGTAGCACGGCCGCCAGATCGTCGAGAATTTTTTGCCGCTCGAGACCGGTCAACCGTTGCAAACGCATGTCCAAAATGGCTTTGGCCTGAATTTCGGAAAGACCGAATTCGGACATCAATCCGTTTTTGGCGGCTTCGGGATTTTCCGCCTGCCTAATCAGTTGCACCACCGCATCCAGATTATCGAGAGCGATTTTCAAACCTTCCAGAATATGCTCACGTTCCCGCGCTTTCTTAAGATCAAACTGGGTGCGGCGGGTCACCACTTCTTTGCGGAAGGTAATGAAGTGCCTGAGAAGTTCCCGAAGATTCAATACCTTGGGTTGCTGGTTCACCAGCGCCAGCATGATGATGCCAAAGGTTTCCTGCAGTTGGCTGTTTTTATAGAGGGTGTTCAAAACAACCTGGGCCACCGTGCCTCTCTTCAGTTCGAGCACCACGCGGATGCCGTCGCGGTCCGATTCGTCACGCAAATCGGAGATGCCTTCCAGACGTTTTTCGCGCACCAATTCGGCGATTTTTTCCACCAGCCGGGCTTTATTCACCTGATAAGGCAGTTCCTGAATCACAATGCGCTCGCGGTCGCCCTTCTCCATCGGTTCGACTTCCACCCGGCCCCGCACCTTAATGAGTCCGCGCCCGGTACGATACGCCGAGCGGATGCCAGCGGTGCCATATATCAAGCCGCTGGTTGGGAAATCAGGACCCGGGACGATGTTGATGAGATCGTCAATCGAGCAGTCCGGGTTTTCGATGAGATAAATGGCGGCGCTGATGATCTCCCCAAGATTGTGCGGCGGAATATTGGTCGCCATGCCCACGGCAATGCCGGACGCGCCATTAATAAGCAATTGCGGAAAGCTCGCAGGAAGAACTTGCGGCTCTTCCAGAGATTCATCGTAGTTGGGTTCGAATTTGACCGTGTCCTTTTCGAGATCGCGCAGGAGTTCCTGTGTGATCTGTGCCATGCGAATTTCCGTGTACCGCATGGCCGCCGCAGAGTCGCCGTCGATAGAGCCAAAATTTCCCTGGCCGTCGACGATGATATAGCGTTGGGAAAAGTCCTGCGCCAGGCGAACGATCGCGTCATAGACCGCGGTGTCTCCGTGCGGATGATACTTACCCAACACATCACCGACAATACGGGCGGATTTCTTGTAAGGCCGGTTCCACACATTTCCCGCTTCGTGCATGGCATACAAGACCCGGCGATGGACTGGCTTCAACCCATCGCGGACATCCGGCAAAGCGCGGCCAATGATAACGCTCATCGCGTAATCCAGATACGCGCTTTGCATCTCGTCGTCGATGTTTATAGGCTCAACCGTTTCCGGCATGGTCCTTCCTTTCCGACACAGTTAATTCGCGGACTCACCAGGATGACTACCTGGAGAACCTGCGAAATTCCCTAATTAAAAATAAAATCGAAAGTTTTAGTTTTTAGCGTATTGAATTAAATATCGATGTTCCTTGCCTGCAGGGCATTTTTCTGAATAAAATCCCGTCTCAGTTCCACGGAATCCCCCATGAGCGTGCTGAACAGAGTTTCTGAAGCCACCAGGTCATCGGCCCGCACCTGCAAAAGCACACGCTTTTCCGGGTCCATGGTGGTTTCCCAGAGCTGATCCGGGTTCATCTCTCCCAATCCTTTGTAGCGCTGGATATACATCCCCTTTTTGGCGCTTTCCAGAACCAGATCCAAAAGCGCGTGCTTTGAGCCGGCTTCCAGGGTGTCGCCATTGCTTTTCAGGATGAAAGGCGGATGGTCCATACTGCGAATCGGCTCATACACTTCAAGAATCTTTTGCATGATCACCGATTCAATGAACTCCGCATTGAACTTGATGTTGAACTCACGCCCATGGTTCAAGCCCTTGATGAAAAATTTAAATAAATCATTTTCTGCGTCATAGTCGAGACTCAGCCGCACGCCCTTTATTTCATCATTCAAATCCACCCGGCTAAATTCATGCGAGGTTTTAGCGCGGACCTTGGACGCGATCGTTTTATCCAGTTCAATCAAATGTTCTTTCAATTGTTTTTCGACATCTTCATTCAACTGGTCTGTGTTTTTAAATTCGATGGGAACATTCAGGTAGGTTTGTTTGTACTGATATTTTTCTCTGTTTTCCGCGTCGATAACCGCGTCTATCACCTGAATGATGGTTTCTATCAGCGATTCGAGGGTTGTAAAGTTATTCCGGTTAACGTTGAGTCTTATTAAAGCGGCCAGGATTCCGGCTGGAATATTGTTTTTGACCACCTGGTCAAAGCGTTCCTGAAACCGAAACAAATTATTAATAAAATCAACCAGATCATTGCCTTCCAGGTGAGTGCCGTTATTGGCGGTCTCGACTTTCAGGTTGTCCGTTCCCTGCTTGACCAGATACTGAATCAGGTTCTTTTCGTTTTTGATGTATTTCTCCGCTTTGCCTTTTTTAACTTTAAACAGAGGGGGCTGTGCGATATAGAGATAGCCCCGCTTAATCAACTCCGGCATTTGACGAAAGAAAAATGTCAATAACAGGGTGCGAATGTGAGATCCATCCACATCGGCATCGGTCATGATGATGACTTTATGGTAGCGGAGATTTTCAATTTTAAAATCCGACGCGCCTATCCCCGTTCCCAGTGCCGTGATCAACGTGCGAATTTCATTACTGGCGAGCATTTTGTCGTAACGGGCTTTTTCAACATTCAGAATTTTCCCTCTCAAAGGCAGAATCGCCTGAAACTGTCTATTGCGCCCCTGCTTTGCTGAACCTCCGGCGGAATCCCCCTCAACCAGATACAATTCGGACAACTCAGGACTCTTCTCCGAACAGTCGGCCAGCTTTCCGGGCAGAGCGCTGATCTCAAGTGCGCTTTTTCGCCGCACCAGATCCTTGGCCTTCTTCGCCGCCTCCCTCGCCTGAGCGGCACTGATAGCCTTCGCGGTGATAGCCTTCGCGACAGCCGGCTGTTCCTCGAAAATCTGTTTGAGTTGATCGTTGACGATCTGCTCGACAAATCCCTTAACTTCCGTGTTGCCGAGCTTACCCTTGGTTTGGCCTTCGAATTGCGGTTCCGGAATTTTGATACTCAACACAGCGATCAACCCTTCCCGCACATCGTCTCCTGTAAGACTCGGGTCGGTATTTTTCAGCATATTGTTCTGCACCGCATAACTGTTGATCGTCCGGGTGAGCGCCGACCGGTAACCGCTCAAATGAGTGCCACCGTCACGCGTGTTCACGTTATTGACGAACGTAAAAATCTCCTCCGTATAGCTATCGTTGTACTGCATGGCCAATTCCAGATAACAATCTTCCTTATCTCGCTCAATATAAATGGATTGAGGGTGCAGTACTTTCTTGTTCCGATTCAAATGGTCGATGAAGGATGAAATACCGCCTTCGTAGAGAAACTCCTTGTCCTTCCCATCCCGCTCGTCATGCAAATGAATCTTCAACCCCTTATTGAGAAACGACAGCTCCCTTAAGCGATTGGACAAAATCTCGAAACTAAAATTAAGATCCTGGAAAATAGTCGAATCGGGCTTAAACAGGATTTTAGTGCCGGCAGCATTGGCCTTGCCAATCTCCTCCAGCGGCGTGACAGGTTTTCCTATCTCGTATTTCTGGAGATAAACAGCCCCTTCCCTCTTGATCTCAAGATGCAGCGTTTCAGACAAGGCATTCACCACCGAGACACCCACCCCGTGCAACCCCGCCGAAACCTTATAAGTATCTTTGTCGAATTTTCCACCGGCATGCAGCACTGTCATCACCACTTCCGCCGCGGAAATATTGCGATCGGTATGCAGATCCACAGGGATACCGCGGCCATTATCGGAAACAGTGACACTGTTGTCCAAATGGATGGTTACCTCGACTTCGGTACAAAAACCGGCAATCGCCTCATCCACACTATTATCCACCAATTCGAAAACGAGATGATGCAAGCCATCCGTCCCGGTGCCGCCGATATACATGGCGGGCCGTTTGCGAACGGCTTCCAGACCTTCAAGAATTTTTATATTAGTGGAGTCGTAAATCGTATTTTGTGCCGGTTCCATTTACTTAACTAATTAGTAGAGAAAGAAGAGTAAATACCTAGTTGGAGTAGTAGGGCCTGTTAAGATGTGAGTAAGTATCTTAACGAACTGATATTAAAAGATTTATTAAAAGAAGAACGTGTTGTCAATTCTGTGTTTTTTCAGGGGATGGGAAGGGCTATTTACTATGGAATTATTATACCTTATTTTTGCGGCTTTTCTCACATTTTTTCTACACTTTTTGCACAGATTATCCACCTTCAATGAGGTCGGTCAATTCCCGGATAGTTTTGGCTAATTCATTGTTTTCACTCACAATTTTTGTGATCTTCTTGTGAGAGAAAATCACGGTTGTGTGATCTTTGCCGCCAAACTGCCGGCCAATGTCAGGAAGCGAGGCTTTGGTGTATTCACGGCACAAATACATGGCAATCTGACGTGGCAGAGAAATATCCCGCGAGCGCCGTTTTGATTTCAAATCGGAGACTTTAAGATTGAAAAATGTGGCCACCGTTTTGAGGATGATGGGAATGGTGAAGTTTTTGGTTTTATCGAAGGAAAATTCTTTCAATACCTCTTTGGCTAAATCCAATGTGATCTCGCGATGGGTGAAGGAAGCGTAGGCGATGATGCGTAATAACAAACCTTCGAGTTCACGAATGTTGGACTTGATGTTGCTGGCCATAAAGATGGCCACTTCCTGCGGAATGGTTTTTTGATGAAACTCCGCTTTCTTGTAAAGAATGGCGACTTTGGTTTCCACATCGGGCAGATTGATGTCCGCCACCAGACCGGATTCAAACCGTGATCGTAATCGCTCTTCTATTTTGAGCAGTTCTTTTGGATATTTGTCGCTGGAAATGACGACTTGCTTGTGGGACTCGTACAGCGTATTGAAGGTATAAAAAAACTCCTCCTGAGTTCTATCCTTGCCGGCAAGAAATTGAATGTCGTCGACCAGCAACACATCCAATGGACGGTAGCGTTTTCGAAAAGAAGGCATGTCGTCTCTTTTGAGAGACTCGATCAGGTCGACGGTAAAACTTTCCGCGGAAATGTACCGGACCCTTGAGTTCGGATCGTTTTCCAGAATGTGGTTGCCAATCGCATGCAGAATGTGGGTTTTCCCCAAACCGACAGACCCATAAATAAACAAAGGGTTATAGGCCAGAGCGGGATGGTTGGCCACCGCCAGCGCCGCTGCACGGGCGAATTGATTGCTGGACCCCACCACAAAACTTGAAAACAGATGTTTGGGGTTCAAGGCAGACTGAATGCGCCTTTCGTTGATCTCGGTTTTACCCCGGTCCGTTTTAATTTCCTTTTGCGATGCCCCTGGGTTGGACGGTTCGCTCTCTCTTTTTTGCGTGCTTTCAACAAAAAAGTCGACATGAATTTTATTTTTCAAAATCGATTCCAGAGTGGTTTCGATCAGGCCCTGATAATTTTCTTCAAGACATCTTTTATAATAATCACTGGGAACCGCGATCGTGAAAGAATCGTTACCGAAATTATAGGGATAGGTAGGAGAAAACCAATTGGTGTAATTCTCAGGCAGGATCTGTTCTTCAATTTCTTTTAAACATCTCTGCCATAGAATTTCCTTGGTTGTCATATATTCCTGCGGGTAGAAAATTTAACGACGGTTCTTGGAGGGAAAGTAGGGCGTACTATATAAAACGATCCATCTAAAATCAACTGTAAATACGAATAAAATTACGAATAAAATTTTTCTGACATTAAAATTAATAAAATTTTTTTAATCACATTTTATCGGTAACATTTTTTAATTTACCGTAGGCCTTCCCCTCACCCTCTTCACTTATCACAGCGCAGCCCTGTTTCTCTTTATTTAAAACAGCTTAGAGGTTTGGCCCCTTGCCCTCCCGCCTATAGGGTGAGGGAGAGAAACACTCCCCCGTATGGTATTGCGTTTTAAATTTGATAAAAAGTTGCAGAAAAAACAATTATTGCTGAATTAAAAAAATATTTTGTTTGCAGTAAAAATTTTTCCATCCCTCCCAAACGCGCATAGGGATTTGCTTGCCTCAAAGGGGCTGCGGTTAATTTTGACCGCAGCCCCTTCCCTCCTCTCGAAAGGTTTTTTATGGGAGACCTGACGCAAAACTTTTCCCGTTGGGAGTTTGAGTGCCCCTGTGGATGCAGGCACGACCACGTGCATGAAGAATTAGTCGAACGCCTGCAAAAGGTGAGAACAAATTTCGGTCCCATAACCGTGAATTCCGGTTGCCGATGCGAAGCCCACAACCGAACTGTTGGCGGCAAAACCGCAAGCGCGCACCTGCGTGGCTGGGCAGTCGATCTCAGATGCCCCAACAGTTTTTCCCGGTTTCATTTACTCAAACATCTGGTGAACGAAGGGTTCAGAAGAATCGGCATCGGACAAGGTTTTATTCACGTGGATTTCGATCCGGGAAAACCACAATCTTTGATTTGGCTTTATTGATTCAATCACTTCGCCAATGCAAACAGATGAAGGAGGAGTTCCATGCAGTGGTTCCAGGGTAGAAAAACCTACATCATTTCAGCATTGATGGCGGCAACCAGTCTCATGCATCTCATCAATGGAGATGCCACGTTACAGGAATTCATCATGAGCGATCAGGTCACCACTTTGATGGAAGCGCTGGGGTTGGGGACTTTGCGTGCCGGCATTGCCAGGCGCGTGGGTTGAATCGCGCAAGTCGACAAGGCTTTTAATTTAAAAAAGCATGCGCTTGAAAAAATGAAATACCTATTTTATGAAAACACTATTAATAGCATTGATCGTGTTCGGTCTGAGTTCGCCGGTGTTTGCAGAGTCTTGCATTCCGCAATATCCGTTTTCCAACGTGGTGCACTTTGATCGACTGTCCAACGGCCAGGTGCTGTCGCTTCATGATTGCGATCGGGATGGTCTGGAGGACTATCGGACTCTCTGGACCGTGGTCGAATTTCTTTCCGTGCCTCTGGCTTGTGCCGATCCTTATGATTCCCGGCATTTGATTATTCCTATTGCGGGATTTTACCGGGTCCTGGCCGAACCGGCGGTTGTTTTTCAGGATTCGCTCGAACACCCGGTGCCACTAAGCCGATTAGGGCGCTTTCCCCGCGATGACAGGGGTGATCCATGACCGTCGAACTCTTTCGTGCCGTGACCCCCTACATCACCCTTTTTCTTGCCATTATCATCGGGATCATCGCCTGGTTCCTCAAATGGATCGTCAACGGTAACAGCCGCGAGTTTAAAGATCTGGAAAAGAAAATCTTGAGCCTGGAGGTGGAGATGCGCGAACTCGAAAAGGAGCGTCGCGCGGACCAGAAGTACATGTTTGAGCAATATCTTGAGAAAGAAGCGTTCTACCTGGCCGTGGGAAAAACCGAGGGGTTGATTGGCCGGATTTTTGACCAATTGAATGAACTGAGTCAGGCGGTGCATCAGATCGTAGGGGCCATCAATGCCAAGAGCACAGAAAAAACCGAATGAGGTTGAGACGCCTCCGGGCGATCTGCAAATCCTGATGCAGGAGTCCAACGCTTTGAAGGAAGCGTTGTACGAAAAGCTCAAGAGCGATCCTGAGAACCTCGGATTGCACCGGGTCTATTGCGTTTATATTCGCAGGATTCTTGAGATACATAGAACCCTAATCGAGGCTCGATCGATCGACCGGGAATCGCTCCTCATCGCTGCGCTCAAGTGTGTGGTTCTCACGCTTGTGGAAACAGGGGAGACCGCTGCCGCGGAAACCATCGGCAACCACCTTGAGACTATTGGTGAAAAAGTCAGGGAGAAATGGCAGGAACAAAACGTATCAAGCAGGGCTACGACGAAATCCGCAGCCTTATCCAATCCGCGATCACTCCTTTTGGCAAAAGCTCCCAAGCGGAGAAAAAAGAGCGGATCGAACGAGCCCTAGGCGAACTCCAGTTTTTTGCCACAACTTATTTTCCGCACCATCTAACTGAAGAGCCTTCCGTTATGCACCAAGCGCTGTATGAAAAGTTCCAGAGCCTGATCCTGACGGCAGAATCCGAGGGCAGGGGGGCGAAAGAAGTCCAGGCGGCTCCGCGCGGCCACGCCAAATCGACTCTAACGACTCTGGTGTTGCCGCTCTGGTGCATCGTGGGGCAACATCGCCGGTTCATCGGTGTCATTTCCGACACCACCGAACAGGCGGAAGAGTTTCTTGAATCCATCAAAGCCGAACTGGAAGTCAACGAACGGCTTAAGGAGGATTTCCCCGAAGCCTGCGGCGAAGGGCGGACGTGGAAAGTAGGCAAAATTCTCACTCGTAATGGTGTCAAGGTCACCTGCTGGGGCAAGCGCAAGCGTTTGCGTGGCGTCAAGTTCGGCAGCCGCCGGCCCGATCTTGTGATCTTGGACGATCTGGAGAACGACGAACACATCGACTCGCCGGAACAAAGAGAAAAAGACCGCAAATGGTTTTTCAAAGCCGTCATGAAAGTCGGCGGCGCTTACACCGTCTACATTGTCATCGGCACCATTTTGCATTACGACTCGCTGCTGGCAAGGCTCCTCAAACAGCCCGGATGGACAGGGCGGAAATGGCAGGCTGTCATCGACTGGTCGTCATCCCCTCTATGGGAACAGTGGGAGCGGATTTTTTGCGACCCCGCAAACGATCAGGCGGAAAAGAAGGCGGATCAATTCTTCAACACTCACCAAAAGGCCATGCTGGAGGGAACCCAGGTGCTCTGGCCCGAGACGGAGGATTATCATTACCTCATGAAGATGCGGGTGTCCGATGGCCCGGCCTATTTCGATTCGGAAAAACAGAACGAGCCGATCAATCCCGAAGATTGTCTGTTCCAGGAAGAATGGTTCACTTTTTTCGGCGCAGATAATGTCACCCTGAGCCTGTCGAAGGGCGACTACAAGGCCTGTTATTGCGCCATCGACCCCTCGATGGGACATCAATCGAGCAAATCAGATCCGTCTGCCCTGCTCATCGGCGGCGTGCGCGAAAACGGCGTCATCGACATTCTGGAAGCCGACATTCAAAAACGGCATCCCGACGCCATCATGGAGGCCTTGTTTGAGTATCACAAACACTATGATTTTGAGCGCGTGGCCATCGAAGAGGTCCAGTTTCAGGAATTGTTCAAGGACCAGGTCGTGCGCGAAGGCGCCAGACGAGGGCTTTACCTGGCCGTTCAAGGCGTACGCCCGAACACCGACAAAACCTTGCGCATTTCCAAGTTACAGCCGCATATCAAAAACGGGCTGATCCGCTTTCGCAAACGCGATCGTATCCTTCTCGATCAATTGAAATATTTTCCCAAAGCCGACCACGACGACGGTCCCGACGCTCTCGAGATGTTGTTCAGTCTCATTGTCAAAGGCGGCGCAGGCCCGCGCATCCGCCGAGTCCACTAAAACGTAAATTTTATTTTAAAAGTCATCCTTTGGCACTCGCAGAGTGACGCTCCGGGTGACAGCGAATCGTCAACTTTTTCAATAGATATCAATTTATGCCCATCGCCAACAAAGTCGAAGCTAATATTGTCGTCAATTTTGAAGACCGGTTGAGCGGTCCTTCCCAGAAAGCCTTTGAGCAATTCAGAAGGCAGGCGGAATCCACCTTTAGGGCGTTAACCGCAGCAAAGCTGACAGGCCAGTTTATCGCTTCTGTAGAGGGCATTCCCGCACGCCTTGTGGCGTTGCAAGGACCCATGTTTCAGGCAGGCCGTCAGCTGTTCAATAGTTTTGCCGATGGGCTGTTATCCCAAACGAGTTCTCTTAAAATCGATTTTTTAGACTCAGTTCGGGATATCGTCAGCCAGGCCAAGAGCCAAGCCGAAAGTATTTCTCCTTTTGCTCTGGAAGGCCCGGGAGGGCTGATTCCCATCAACGACAACCCCCTGGGGCTGAATCTCGAGCCGCAGTTTGAAACGTCTTCTTCTCTCCCTTCCTTCGCCTCCGGAATTCGCTTTGTACCGCGCGACATGCTGGCCAGGATTCATCAGGGAGAAACCGTGCTCCCTCGCCCGCAAGCCGAGCAATTCCGGCAGGGCAATCTGGGAGGCGGCAACATCACGTTTAACATTACGGGAGGACTTGTGCCCGATCAGGCCACAGCGCGGAAATTTGCCCGCATGCTGGAAGACGAACGCCTGCGTCTCAACGAACGCCGAAGCGTCTGACTTTCATTCCCCATTCGAAACCTGTCATCTGTAGCACTTTCTCATCATGCGCGTTTGTAGATGACCCAACTTTGGACCGACATGAATATTTTTCAATGGTTTAAGAAAACCGCTCGGAAACAAAGCGCCGTCAACCGGGCGTTGACCCTGTTTTTGCCACTTGGCCAGAGCGTCTCCTCCAATACCGACTACGTTTCTCTGGCGCGCGAAGGCTATGCGAAAAACAGCGTCGCGTTCGCCTGCATCAAGGAAATCGCCGAGGCGGCGGCGGGCGTTTCCTGGCGGTTGTACCGGCGGCTCGCCCAAGGCGGGCGTCAGGAAATCCCGGTTCACCCTTTATTGCAACTGATCGAGAGGCCCAATCCCCTGCAGGGAAAGTTTGAACTGATTGAGGCGGCGATCGCCTATCTCTATTTATCCGGGAATACCTACTTGGAGCTGGTGGGTCCCGGCGATTCGGCGCGTTCCCCAGGGGAAAGCACGCCGCCGAGAGAAATCTACGCCATGCGTCCGGACCGCATGCGGGTTTTGCCGCACCCGACGCATTTGATCGCAGGATATGAGTATCAGGTGAACGGCCAGAGCGTCCACTTTTCTCCTCAGCAGATCCTGCATTTAAAACTGTTTCACCCTCTCGACGACTGGTACGGATTGTCTCCCATTCAGGTGGCGGCGCTGGCCATTGATAAGCTGAACTCCGGCGACAAATGGAACGCCGCGTTACTGCAAAACTCCGCCGTACCTTCCGGCGCCTTGGTGGCTAAGGAACGCCTGACCGACGATCAGTTCAACCGCTTAAAAACCGAAATGCGCGAGCAGATTCAAGGCGTCAAAAACGCCAGGGAGCCATTGCTGTTGGAGCAGGATCTCGACTGGAAGGAGCTTAGCATTTCACCTAAGGACATGGACTGGATCGAGGGTCTTAAATTCAGCGCTTTGCAGATCGCGCAGGTCTACAACGTGCCGCCGGAACTGATCGGTCTGCAACCGGCAACCTACCAGAACCGCAGGGAAGCCCGCAAAGCGCTTTACACCGAGGTGGTGTGCCCGGCGCTCAACCGTCTTAGGGACGCGTTCAACAATGGGTTGACGCCGAAATTCGGCAAGGACCTCATTCTCGATTATGACAAAGACAAAATCGAAGCCCTTTCAGAAGATCAGGAATCGCTTTGGCGCCGCGCCAACGACAGCCGCTTTCTGACCATCAACGAAAAACGTCATCTCGTCGGCTTTGAAAGCATTTCCGAAGGCGATGTTTTGCTGCCCGATCAATCGGAACCACTATTAAAAAATAAAAGGAATTCCGCATGAAAGAAATCAAATCTTTTCCCTTCAAGATGGATCAGGTCGGCGACACCGGCGAGTTTGCCGGCTACGCGTCCACCTTCGGCGAGATTGACCTGGGAGGCGATGTGGTGGAAAAGGGAGCGTTCAAAAAAACGCTGAGAGAGAGCCAGAGGAAAATTCCCGTTCTCGATCACCACGACCCTGCCCGGCAGATCGGCTGGAACCTGGAAGCCCGCGAAGACGACCGTGGCTTGCTGGTGCGGGGACTCCTCGACCTCAACGTCCGCGCCGCCCGCGAGCGGCATTCGCTGATGAAAATGGCGGTCAAGGTGGGCGGACGCACGGGGCTTTCCATCGGCTTTCGCACCATCAAGGAAGGCCCGGACAAGAGCAATCCCATCGTCCGCCGCTTGAAGGAGATTCAATTTTTTGAATACAGCGTGGTCACTTTCCCGATGAATACCGGGGCGGGAGTGACCACGGTCAAGGCCAAGCAGGATCTTTTGAACCAGTTTTTAAGACAGGAGATCGGGTTGGACAAGCCCCGTTCCCTGAAGGCCCTGAATTTTTTAAAGTCACTCCTCTGTCCGGAGCCGGAACCCCACTCCGCAACGCCTGGAGCCGACGCATGCGCTTTGATCGCTGAAACCCTGGATGCGCCTTTACTGCGCTCCATGCAAGATCTATTGCGCACGTTTAAATCCCAATAAAAATTTTTCCTGAACGCGTTGTTTTAGAACAGCCGCGAGAATCCCGGACCAGATTCTGGAATGGGCTAGGGGGAAACATGTGTTCATCAACAGGAGATCACAACATGAATGAAGTCAAACACCTCGTGGATGAGTTGAACCAGGCGTTTCGCGAGCACAAAACAAAAAACGATCAACGTTTAGCCCAACTGGAGAAACAGGGCCGGGTCGATCCGCTGCTGGAACAGCAGGTGAGCCGCATCTCCAGTGAAATTCAGGAGCTCACGGAAGTTAAAGAAAACCTGGAAAAAATCCAGACCCAGCTCAACCGGCCCGGATTTGAAACAGGACGCAACTATCTCGACCCATCGGCGGAAAAAAAGAAAGCCGCTGTCGGCAAATATTTAAGAAGGGGCGAAGCGGCGCTACAGGCGGACGAGATCAAACTGCTCGCGAGCGACAGCGATCCCTTCGGCGGCTACTGGGTGACCTCGGGGATGTCGAACCTGATTGTCAGCAAAGTGTTCGATACCTCGCCCATGCGCAATATTGCGGCGGTGGAGACGATCTCAAGCGAAGCGCTTGAGATTCCCAATGACTTGAGCGAAGCCAACGCCGACTGGACGACCGAGCGGGCCACACGCTCGGAAACCGCCACGCCGGACATCGGCATCCAGACGATTCCGGTGCACGAGCTTTACGCCATGCCCAAAGCCACACAAACCCTGTTGGACGATGCCCGCATCGATGTAGAAAGTTGGCTGGCCACCAAAGTCGCCGATAAGTTTGCCCGCCTGGAAAACGCCGCCTTCATCAGTGGCGACGGTGTCGGCAAACCCCGCGGCATCCTCACCTATCCCGCCGGCAGTACCAATCCGGGGCAGGTGCAGCAGGTGAACTCGGGCAGCGCCTCGGCATTGACCGCAGACGGCTTGCGTTCTGCCGTTTACGCGCTCAAAGCGCCTTACCTCAAAAACGCGCACTGGTTGATGAACCGTTCCACCGTGGAATCGATCTCGAAACTCAAGGATTCCACCGGCCAATACCTCTGGCAGCCGTCTTTGGAGGCCGGGGAATTGCAGACTCTTCTGGGATACCCGATCGATCGCATGGAAGACATGCCCGCCGTGGCGGCGAATTCGCTTTCCATTGCCTTCGGGGATTACCGTCAGGTGTACACGATTGTCGATCGCATGGGCGTGCGTGTGCTTCGCGATCCTTTCAGCACCAAACCGTTTGTGCTGTTTTACACCACCAAACGCACCGGCGGCGACATCACCAATTTTGAAGCCTTCGTGATTCAGAAAACCGCCTCTTAAACCAGTAGCCAGTAGTCAGAATAAAGAATTCAGAAGATTAATTTTCTTCTGAATTCTGGCTCCTGACTTCTAAATTCTTTTTTGGAGATTTCTAATTATGCAAGACCTTAAAAACAATGTCGATGCGGTCAAGAGCATTGATCCGGCGACGTATAACAGCAACCAAACGGGAACCGGGATCGATCTTCAGGGATACGAGTCTTCCATGACGGTCGTTCATTCCGGCGCCGTCACCGACGGAACCCACACCCCGAAAATGCAGGAGTCAGACGATGACTCCGCCTACACCGATGTTGCCGCCGCTGACATGGAGGGAACCTTTGCCGACATCAGCACCAATGCGGTGCAGCGTGTGGGTTACAAAGGCGGAAAGCGTTATCTCCGTGTTTTTGTCACCTCCAGCGGCGGTACGGGAGCCATCTACAACGCGATGATTCTGCGCGGCCACCCGCACCACGCCCCTGCTGCCTAACACAACGCTTTTCTACCTCCCTTTACGATTCTTTGATTAAGGCTGCAGGAACCCTTCGACCGGCTCAGGGTGACATTTGATTGTCATGCTGAGCTTGTCGAAGCATGCATCCTTTTGCATAAGGGGCGGGTGGACGAGGGATCATTGGAGATTTTTATGCGCATCAAAATGCTGAGAACCCGTACCGGCTCGCCGGACGGGATTTTAGTCCGCACTTATGTCAAGGGCGAACACTGCGAGGTTGCCGATGCTTTGGCTGAAGTTTTCATTGCCGAAGGCTGGGCGAAAGCCGCTGTCACAAAACGCGGTTCTAAAGTCGTCGAAAAACCTCCTGCCCGCCGCCGCAAAAAGGACCAGGGCCGGGCGCTTGAAAACAAGTCCCGTTGCAAAATTAAAAAATAACTATTCTTCTCCTTTTTAGTGGAGAGAGGATGAACCTCTATGGCTTTAACACTTAAAACTCCACCGGTTTCCGAGCCGGTGACTTTGACCGAAGCGAAAAACTACCTGCGGATTTCCGACAGCGACGATGACGCGCTCATTAACTCTTTAATTGCCGCTGTCCGGCAGGCATTTGAAAACTGGGCCGGGCGCTCTTTGATCACCCAGACCTGGACCTGGTGGCTGGACGGGTTGCCGCACAAGCCGCCGGATGCCTCACGCAGGGAAGGGGTGTTCGACGTTCCGGTTTATTTTTATGATTTACTTTGCCGAGTTCTGGAAGTTCCAAGATCCCCACTGCAATCGGTGACGTTTCTCAAAACCTACGACCTGGCCGACAGCGCGACCGTCTTCGATGCTGCCAATTACCA
>JAJDBE010000126.1 GCA_029261515.1 Nitrospinaceae bacterium
ATCGACGATCTGGACCGGGCGATTGCCGACAGTGAAGATCACGGTGTGGTCAAGGTGCTCACGCAACCTGGGAAAGATAAAATTCTCGGCGTCACCATTCTCGGATATCACGCGGGCGACCTGATCGCCGAATATGTTGCCGCCATGAAACACGGGCTGGGTCTCGAGAAAATTCTGGGCACCATTCACATTTATCCGACGATGGCGGAAGCGAATAAATTTGCCGCCGGAGAGTGGAAGCGGGCGCACGCGCCAGAGGCCTTATTGCAATGGGTGCAGAAATTTCACAACTGGCGGCGCTAGGGAAAAGTTAAAGGTGTGCGGCTCAGATATTGATATAGACCCCGTCTTCCTGCTCGACGACTTTGTAGGTGGGCAATACAGAGCTTCGGTCAAACTTGCAATAGCCTTTTTTAATGTTCCAGAGACATTCCTGGTTGCTGCATATGGCGAACAGGCCTTGAACCATTCCCCGCCCCAGGCTGCCGCCGCATTTCGTGCATTTGTCGGTGATGACGAAAAGCCTGCCGTCGACCTTGAACAGCCCGAGATTGTACTTAAAAAAAGTCAGAGGGTGCTCGAGTTCCAGGGTTTTTCCCTTGCCTTCCTCGGGGACATCGGAATGCTCGCAAATTTTTACTAATGACATGTGGGCTATTGATCTTTGGGTAAATAGGGACCAAAATTTTCCCTGTAATATTTTTCCAGGTCCCAGCGAAACCGGCCTTTCAGGTGCGGCAGTTGTTCCGCAACTTCGTGGTCAAACTTGACAAATTGCACTGAAATTTTTTCGACGTCTTCCGGGCGCTTGATATTAGGATTGAGATAAGAATCGCCCAGTGCCGATCCGGCAACAATCAATCCCTGGCCCATTTTGATCCATCGGCCTAAAAGTAATCTTTCTTCTTCCGAACCTCTTTCTACCGGCATAACGAATGCACGACTCCTTTCCAAATGATCTGAATAACGGGATAAACCCCAGGTTCTCATCCGACAGAACCCATAAGAATGCCATCCTGGCTCCTCGAAACCGCCTGCTAATGGAAAAAATATTGAATTATTTCCGGTAAAAAGGCTGGGTTGTTGAAATTGGGTCCCGCAATAAGGTAGCATAGAACCCGATCAGTTTTCAATTTCGACTCCAACAACCCCTTTTCAGTCAGAAAAGATAAGGAAAGATCATGTCATCAGATACCACCTCAACCAAAACCGCGGAAGAATGGTTTCAGGAAGGCCTTTCCGCAGGCCGCATCAGCGACAATGCCGGGGCTCTCGAGGCCTATAAAAAAGCCGTCAAGGTGGACCCGGACCATTTCATGGCCCAGTTCAACCTGGGAATCCGCTACGGAAAAGTGCGCATGAATCTCGATGCGGCCAAATGCTTCCGGGAAGCACTGCGTCTCAAGCCCGAATCGCCGATGGTGCATTACAGCCTGGCGGTGGTCAGCAACCTGATCGGGGAAACCGATGAAGCGTTTCACCATTATAAGGAGGCGATCCGTTTGAATCCGGAATTCGCCAAAGCCCACAGCAATCTGGCAATGTTGTATTACTCGATCAAAAGAGGCAAGGAAACCATTCATCACCTGATGATTTCCCGCGACCAGTTTCAAAAAACCGGCGACGAGTTCATGGAAAACAACGCCAAGGATCTGCTCCGCGAATGCACCAAGGAGTTCAACCTGACCGAGGAAGAGTGCCGGACCCTTTAATCATTTCTGCAAATCTGAATGAGGCAGGCCTTTGATGGACTTTGACGTGGTGGTCATCGGCGGCGGATCGGCGGGATACGCGGCTGCGTCCACGGCGCAAAAATCCGGAGTCAGCGTGGCGATCGTCGACCCCGGTCCTCTGGGCGGCTTGTGTATTCTGCGCGGCTGCATGCCCACCAAAACTCTGCTGCGCTCTTCCGATGTGATGGCCCTCATGCAAAGGGCTGAGGAATTCGGATTATTGCCTGTTCAGGCGAAAGCAAATATCGGCGCCATCAACGACCGGAAAAACCGCATCATTGCAGAATTCACCCAGTACCGCGTGGAACAACTCAAAGACCCTCGCTTCACCCTCATTGAAGAACGCGCCGCGTTTATCTCTCCCCACGAAATTCAGGTGGGCAAACGTACTCTCCGCGGCAAAAATTTCATCATTGCTACCGGGTCTAAAATTGCAGACTTCCTCATCCCAGGGCTTAGCGAGGCTGAATACATCACCAGCGATGAGGTTCTGGAAATGCGAAAGGCGCCGAAGTCGATGATCGTGCTTGGCGCCGGGGCGGTGGCGGTGGAACTGGCGCAATTTTTTTGCCGCATCGGTGTGAACGTCAGCATGATCCAGCGCAGTCCTTATATTCTGTCCAGCGGTGATGAGGACATTGCCCGTGCCGTCGAAGCACGGTTCCGTGAAGAGGGCATGCAGGTCTATACCGGAACGCAGATCTTGAGTGTGGCGAAAGAGGGCGATGAACGAGTTCTCCACTTTACACATGCAGGCCAGGAGAAAACCGTTCGCGGCGAAACCATATTGCAGGCGCTAGGCCGCAAACCCAGTATAGAGGGACTCAACCTGGAAGCGGCAGGCGTGCAAACCGAAAAGGGCCGTGTGGCTGTAAACGCCGAGATGCGCACCAACCAGCCACACATCTTTGCGGTGGGGGACGTCAACGGCATTCACGAGATCGTGCACATCGCCATCGAACAGGGAGAGATCGCAGCGCATAACGCAGTGCATGCCGATCGTCCGGCTCTTAGGATGGATGAGCGGTTAAAAGCCAGCATCGTGTTCACCGACCCGACCGTGGCAGGAGTCGGCCTAACGGAAAAAGAGTGCAAAGCCGGAGATATTCCCTATCTCGTTGCGTCCTATCCCTTCAACGATCACGGAAAATCCATTTGCATGGGAGAGACGCACGGGCACGTGAAGATTCTTTGCCAACCCGGTACCGGAGAGGTCATCGGAGCGCACATCGTTGGCCCTGAAGCCGGAGAAATGATCCATCAATTGATCGCCCTCATGCACTTTCACGGCAGCGTTTACGATCTGGCAAAAATGCCCCACTACCATCCCACCCTGTCTGAAATCCTCACCTATCCCGCTGAAGAGCTTATCGAACAGTTGGAAAAAGAGGGACGCATTTCTTCCCTTGACGTCAAAGGCCATAAACTTCAAGCTCGCCCCTGACGCAAGCTGGGACAGGATTCATCTGTCTGTATGTAAAACCTTTTTATACAGACTTATAGCCTGTTTTGACCTGATGGTGGCTTGATAAATACTGGGTTCCGATCTATAGTGGCCTCGTCCTTCCCGGACTTTCCTAATCCAAGCATGTGCGAGCATTTCAGTTTTTTCTGTATTGAAAGGGGAAGTGAGCCATGTCTAAAAATCAGCCAGAACCTCCGCAAGACCCCGCAAAAAAAACGCCCCAAGATACTGATATTTCCTACATACGTCCTATACCCCCAGAAGAGCTAGCCCAATCCGTGGTTGATGGGGACATGGATGACGGATCAGAGAAAATTTGTGACGCTGAAAAAAGGTACATCGAACGCTGGCGGGAAATCAGGGGCGATGAAAAAGAAATTAAAGAAAATCTGACGGGTCTGGCCCTTTCCGGCGGCGGCATTCGTTCTGCTACGTTTTGTCTCGGAGTGATGCAGGCTTTGGCTAAAGCAAACGTATTTCACAAGTTCGATTACTTGTCGACGGTATCCGGCGGCGGGTACATCGGGTCTTCCATCACCTGGCTCAAGAACCAATTGGCAGGTGATGACCATTTGAATGACCCAAAAGCTTTTTCCTATGGCGATGGCAGTGAACGCATTCAAGATTCCGAGACAGGAAAAAAGAAACAGGCGCAATTGCTGAAATATCTTTGGGGACATGGTAACTATCTGACCCCGGGAGAAGGGATCACCATGGCCTCTTTTGTCGGTGTCATCCTGCGCGGCATCGTTCTCAATCTGCTGGTTTGGGTGCCCCTGGTGGTTGCTCTGATGTTTTTTTTAATTTTGGCGGGCGAATTTTCAAAGCCAGATTATTATAAGAAACAAATCACAAAGCCAGATTCCCATGAGGAAAAAATCACAAACTCAAACCTGAAAACTTTTCAATCTTGGGTTTCTGAGAATAGTGAGAAATATATCACCGGTTTTTTTGGTTGCAATAAAGAAAGTGACAAGCTGCAATGCACTCCCGAATCGGTTACTTCACTGCAATCTGCCGCTTCGCAAACGTCCACTATTAAGAAGCCAGAGCAAATTGAAAAAACCAAACCTGTGACCTCAACGGAATCCAAGGCTCCTTCTGGCTCCGAGGTTTCGGGAAAATCCACGGATTCGTCAGAATCGGTGCAAAAGAGTTACTTGGCCTTTGAGTGTCAAAAAATGCAGAAGCGCCCCCTCCTGTGTAAACAATTCCCGGCGTATCCCTTTTTTTTCCTTTTATTCGTCCTGTCATTAATATTGATTGGTCTTCTTACTTTAGCTTTTATTTTGTACTCACTTGGATCCCGTTGGTCTCTATTTTTAGTATCGAGACTTGTATCAGAGAATTCGGAAGAAGCACGATACAAGTATCGGCGGTTTTTCGAAGATTGGATGCGCGTTATGTTTTTAATCATTGGAGTTCTTTTCGTGTTTGGAACGATTCCCATTGTGGACAAATGGATTGATTATCGGGGTGGAATCGGATCGGTTCTTGCGGGGTTGGGTTCTGCCTTCTGGGGCTTCAAAAAATCGAGCAGTGAAAAGGGTAAGGGCATTGTTCCTCTTGGATTCGTTGCCAGCCTTGGATCGGTTTTGATTTTATATGGTTTCACCCTGCTGTCATTTAAAATTGCCGATGGGCTATATCCTATTTGGTGGGTATGGGGGACAATTTTTCTTGCGGGTTCATTTGTTACAGGATGGTTTGTCAATGTGAACTATATTTCGATCCACCGGTATTACCGCGATCGATTGATGGAAAGTTTTATGCCGGATGTCAAAGACAAGCTGGATAAAGCTAGATTTTTTGACAGCACTGGCTCTGCGAAGGATGCTAATGAAAAGTTTTTGCATGATCTTCAAACGAGGAATAACATCCGATCCCCTTATCATATTATCAATACGAATGCGGTGCTGGTGGATTCGAAAAATCGGGTCTACCGGGTGCGGGGTGGCGATAATTTTATTTTATCCCCTGGTTATTGTGGCAGCAACGCCACGGGTTGGTTGAATAGTTCTTTATTCATGGGCGGTGGACTGACGCTGGCCACTGCGAAGGCTATTTCGGGCGCCGCCGCGAATCCGAATACTGGTGTGGGCGGAAAGGGATTGACTCGAAATCGCTTCCTTTCTGTTTTGATGGCGTTGTTGAATCTTCGTTTGGGTTACTGGATTCCAAATTTTTCCAATATTAAAAAGAAAAAGGAAGTTTTTAGGAGGTACGACATTGCCAAGTATGAAGCTGAAAAATGCATGATCGAACTTGTAAAAATCTATGATGACTTAGAGAAGTATAAAATAGTCAGTGAAAATTACAGGGAGGTAGCTGTGGACCTTGAAGAATCCAGAAAACCCATCGCCGAGTGTCAAAAGTTGCGTCCGAACCATTATCAGTCCGCTAAGTATGAAGTCGTTAAGAAAGGATACAACGAGGGGGAAAAATTTTTACAAATCAGCGACGGCGGACATTTCGAGAATCTGGGCCTCTATGAACTCATCCGCCGCCGGTTAAAACTCATCGTCGTTTGCGATGCCGGTGCTGATCCGAAATTTTCGTTCAGTGATCTGCAGAACGCTCTGAAAAAAATATGGGTGGATTTCGGCGCCAGGATTGATTTTTATGAAACGGAAAACCAACTGGAGCGATTGATTGCCACCAAACCCTACGGCTATCCGCAAGGAGAGAAGTATGCCGAAAAAGGATATGTGGAGGGTGTGATTACCTATGCAGATGGTTTCCGGGGAACTTTTATTTTCATCAAAACCACGATGGTCAAGGATGCAAACTTTGAAGTCAAAGGATACAAAGGAGCCAATCCTGATTTCCCTGACGAAAGCACTGCCGATCAGTTCTTTGATGAGGAGCAGTTTGACGCCTACCGTAAACTGGGGTTACGAATCGGCAACAAGATGATGGAGGAAATGAACCTCAAGGTTCTGATGGGGTATCTAATTAAGGCGAAAACTTAAGTAAGAACTCCCTGGATTTTAGCAGCCATAACGAATAAAATTTTTGGAGGTACCATGGCAGACTGTCTAAAAAGATTGCAGTTTATTGTCCTGTTCCTTGCTGTATTGCCGCTGAATTCCTCTCGATCTAAAAACCTTCCGTAGTATCCCAATTGCGATAAATTTTGAAATTCTTTTGGAATCAGCGGCATAGCCTAAAATGACAAATTTAATACTTGCGAATCTGGATATCGGGGCCTATAGTTCGATTGCCAAAAAAATACCATTTGCCATTTCTATCCGCTTGTGGAGGGAATTATGAGAAGTGGAGAGCGTAACGGAAAGTTGCTTATTTTTCTCGGTTCGATTTCTCTGGTTGTGATGTTCATGCAGGGATGTTCGACCGAAGGCGTTGTCGGAGGCGTGGCGGGAGTGACCCTGGTCACCGGTATGACTCCTTCGAACAGTATCGAGCAGATTTACTACCTCGGAGTTTTTGATCCCCAAGAACAAGTCCCCGCAACCATTTATCGTGTCACCGTGCGCGGCCAGGCCAGCGCCATCAGCGCCATGCGGTTCGGCTCCGGCTGGGTGCATGCCGACCTGATCGATTCCCTCAATTCCCGCATCGTTTTCGATAAGGAATCTGGAAAAATAAAAATAGAAAGAACGGACGATACCAAGTTCGACCCATTCAAAAAGGGCCGGAGAATGTTTCAGTTCGGCCCGGAAGGTTTCCGGGAGGCTCCAAAGGACCACCGCCTCGTCATCATCATGGGTTCCAGCCCGGAAAAATTCTTCCAGAACATCGACATGGCCCTGGGGCAGATCACCCAGATGCGCGCGGAGCAAAAAAATTCCAAGCTGAACAAACTGCTGTTCGAAGCGTTGGTGCAAACGAAAAATGAGAGAGAAAACCTGACCGATCTGAAAAAGGATCTGAAGAACCCATGAGAAAACGTGCCGAAACAAGAAATCAATATACAGGATTTAAAAGAATCGCCGCTTCTCTGATGATGCTGGTTGGGTTTGCCGGCTGTGCGGCGTTGACCATCGATGTGGACGTTTATAAAGGACCCCTGGCCAATCATGAAGATGTGCAGATCCAGCAGATCACTGTGATGGCCGTTGGAGCCAAACCCTTGCTGGTGCAGTTGCGGGATAAACTGGAACTGACACGGAACGGAAAATTTGGTCATTTAGACGATGATAACCAATTGGACATAGATTATAAATCTGGATTCATGAACCCTAGGAGATATCCATTTCGCAATATTCAGGCCCGCCGGGTGAACAACATTTTGAGTCTGTATGAGGATCGTGAATCCGATGAAATGAAGGTATTGCTACAAGAGGTAAGAACTACGCTGGATAATTATCACCGTGCTCTCAAAATATTACTCCCTAAAAATAAAGAGCAAATGAAGGATGATTGGGAAAGGTATGAAAAAGCATTTGCGACGCCGCTTTCGAAGGAAGATAAATCAAAACCGAATGGTGGCTCACAAAATATCTCCGAAGACCATTTTGAAAAATTAAAAACAGCTTACAAAAAATTTATTTATCCGCAAACGCTTGTTTCCGGAGAACTTTCCGACAAACAATACTTGCGGCAAGTACATGATATCTTTACGGTCCATGACCAACTGTATAATTTTTTAAATTCCTCAGGGAGAGTTTATGGGATAACAACGCTTTCTCCCGAAACAGTTTTGGGGCGAAAAGATTGCAAGAACCCTGATGAGGAAAAGAATAACCTTGATGCCTTAATGAGAAATGATTCTGAAATCCAAGGCCAAAAACCAGAAGAAAAAGCCGCTGATAACAATGGTAACAAGCCTGAAGATGTTACTACGATAGAGGTGTTTAAAGGTCAGATTAAAGAGATTTTAGAAAATAAAATTAAGGAAATTGAAAAGAGCGATGGTTCGTCAGATACAGTTCATCTCGATGAACTTAAAACACTGAAAGAATTTTTAGAGAAAGCGCTTCTTGCATTAGAGATTGGTCCGCAAAAACAACCGAGAGAAGAAATAGTTAAAGTGATCGACAATTATCTAGGAAAGGAAAATGCGGTAGCGAGAAATAAATTCAATCAACTGGTGAAACTAATAGATGGCAAGAAGCCTGAGGAGAGCGGAAAAGAACCAGATAATTGTACCAACGCAAAATTTAAGGCGCTTGCTAAGAATAAGGATTTGGTGACCAAACATGCGGATCTACTTTTCAAGGATGGAGAAAGGGAGTTAAAGGATGAATTCATCAAGGATGTGATTACCGCCGCCCAGTCCTTTCTGGATGTTCGGAAGGCTCTTAGCCATTTAACCCGTTTGAGTCTGCAAATTATTATTTTACTGGACAGTCCAGAATACGAAAAATGGAAAAAGAAACATTTAGGCAACATAATAGAAATTTTTTCCGACTACATCGAACCTAAAAGGCTTCTGGATGCATTGAATTTAAAGCCAGCTTCCTTTAGGAGTGAATGCAAAGTTCCTGAAATCAATGATCCTGCACCCGGAGACTCTGAAGGCAATAGCTCTGATGAATTAAATTCATGCCTCGTTCAGGGATTTAACGAGTTTAAAGCAAAAATTGAGCCAGCCTCCCCTATGCAAAGCCTAACGGAGGGGGAAGAAATTAAGATCAATGAAGAGGTTAAAAAAAGGCTGAAAGCAAATCCCACCCTTTATGCCATGATTTTCCTTAAACTCGATTCTCTGATGAGGGAGGACGCGAATGAGGAACTTTCTCTGGTGAGTAAAGGTACGAGTAAAAAACCTGAAAAATTAAAGTACCTGTATGGTTTGTCAGCTGGTCCGATAATGTGGAGACAGTCGACACCAAAATTTAATTTCGGAGCTCAAAGGTCCGCAACAAGCTTGAAAACAATTATGACCGATTTAATAGGGGGCGCCCTGGCAAAAGGACGCCTGAACGATGGCCTGGAAACGATGATTGAAAACTATCTGAAAACTGCGGACCAGTGGAAAGCCAATACCGCTGATGTGGGGATGGACAAAAACCGGCTTCTCGACGCTCTGGTGCGCTATGCCACCAAAATATTGTTCATTGGCAATTTCAACAGCCTCCTTGGGGACGAAGAAAGGGCGCCTGCGGGGAAGGAAGATCACACCACAGGTGTAAAACACTGGTACAACGGCCATCTCGGATCTACTGCTAAACCCTATGGTACCGATATCGACAGTTATGTGCGGCTTTTGCAGGCAGTGGGAAATTCGATCCTGTCGCAGGTGGATGAATTGCGCCATCAATCGGACTATGCCAAAAACCTGGACGAAAATGGAAGCCGGGAACTGCGCGGCCTGGCGCTCTCTCTCCCCGGATACTCACCGCAGGTGTTGGAAAAGCTGATTGCTTCATTGCGGGCCGATGCCCTGGCAAGCGATCAGGACATCATTGAAGCGGAGAACCTCAAGCGCCTGCAAATCAGTTTGGAAAACTGGGAGAAAAAGGCCGGGGTTCACACAAGGTTTGTAACAATAAAAAAATTAATAAAAGAGCCCGACAACATTATTAAAGAGATTAACAAGGATATTGATAATTCTACTTCTCCCGATATAACCAAGATTAAAGGTACGTTTATAACGGAGTTGTCCAAAAAAATAGAGGAAGGCAAAAAACCGGATAATCTACTGAATCCGGACCATCAAAAAAAGCTTGCGGTTCTAAAAGATTTTTTTGAGAAAACCCTTCCAACAGCAGCGATTAATCCTGACGCCAAGACTAAAGATGAGGTTTTTAGCTCGATTAAGGAATATCTCACCAATGAGGAAAAGGCGTCCAAGAAGGATCTTGATGATGCAATAACCAAGTTCAATCAACTAGCGGAATTGGAGGACGAGGATAAGAAAAACTCCTTAGATGAGGCGAAATTATTTTTTGAAGGAAAAATCAAATCGGAAAAATTCAAAAGAATACTTGCCTATGAACTGGTAAAAGATAATAAATTTAAAATAATCGAAGAGGTGGAGAAGAAGGGACCCGTTTTGACCCTGGACCCCAAAACAGTGAATGCGGCTTTAAAAAAAGTATTATCAACGGTTGAAAAACCCTCTTCTATGAATAAAAATCCCTCTTATCAGGAATGGATTGAGGAAAAGAAAAATCTTAAGGACGCAAAAAAAATCGTGGCCGATCGGTTGGCGCAAACGGAATTTCCCTTCGAGATTCCGCCGCAGGAATTTCCAAACGCCAAGGAGGTCATGGACCAGTTGATCGCCGCCTGGAAGTACGAGCTTCTGGAAGCGGTGCGGCAGGGCGGTCCCGAATCCGGAACGGTGAAAAAGCTGACCTCCGCTTTGGAAGCGGCTTATGAACAGCGATCAGGGTTGATCTATATCCGCCCGGCATTCGCTTATTTAAGAAACAGCTACCCTGCTACATCCTTGCAGGAAGACGCCTCCCTGGGATGGAAGAATATGCTCACGGATAATATGTTTCGCAGTATCCCCATATTTGGAGGGCTTACGCAAAACGAAAAAGAGCGCAAGATTGCCGAAATCAACCAGGAAATCGATAAGCAGTTCTGGCAGAACATCAACCGCGTGAAGGTGACGGGGGGAGGCAATACCAATTACGTCATCGCCAAGGACGATCTGGGCAACTGGTACGTCAAAAACTATTCGGCTAACCCTGAGGACATCATCCAGTCCGCCAGAAATCTCATGATGTTCGGAATGGGGGGAGGAATTGCCAACCTTCCTGATGCCGCCAAAAAGGCAACCGACACCCCCGGGAAGGCCAAAGATGCGGCTGAACAGACGGAGGATGCGGTTAGAGAGGTTCAGGCGCCGCCGACGGTTCTTGAACGGCAGTTCAATAAATTCAAGGGAAGATACGATGAAGCATCCAATAAGGCATATGATGATATCAATGCGTTGGTGAATTCCCTGGAAGCAGACATCGAAAAAAATTGGGAGAAGGATACAGTTGTTAAAAACGATGCATCAAAACTCAAAGAAGTGATGACTAAATCTGCTGAAACTCATTTGGCCGAAGTAAAAATAAAAAAGGAGGCTTTGGATAAAGATAAGGTGGTTCCGGCTGATGAGATCATCGCAACGCTGAGAGCCATAAAACATTTCAAAAAAGGTTTGACGGCGGGAATCGGTAAGCTTGAAGGATTGGGCGACCCCTCAAAGAAACAATCAAAAGAAATAGTCGATACCACGGTTTCCGGGAAGCTTGGGACATTCATTGAAGAGAGAGAAAGAGCCGTTAAAAATTTTGAAACCGCGATTATTTTTATTGGAGAATCCGTTTCACCCGATGAGAAGAAATAAAAATTTCATTTTTCGCCAATGACTAAAACTTTGATGGAATTATAAAGTCTGCTACATCCCACTCAGTTTATCCGCGAGGTGGTCCATTTCTTCCTGAGTGTTGAGCTCGGTGGCGCAGAGCAGGAGGCCGTTTTTGAGTTCGGGGTAGTAGGGTCCCAAGGGAAGTCCGGCGAGGATTTTTTCCTGCATCAAGGCGTCGCGGATTTCTTCGGCGGGTTTCGGGCATTCCAGGACGAACTCGTTGAAGGTGTCGGCATCGAAGCGGATTTTGTATCCTTTGATTTTGCGCAAGCGGTTTTTTAAGTAGTCCGCTTTTCGGACGTTGAGTAGTGCGGTTTCTCGCAATCCCTGTTTTCCCATGGTCGCAAGGTAAATCGTCGCCGCCAGCGCGCACAGCCCCTGGTTGGTGCAGATATTGGATGTGGCCCGCTCCCTACGGATATGCTGTTCCCGGGTGGACAAGGTGAGGACGTAGGCGCGGCGCCCTTCCCGGTCCACGGTTTCTCCCACGAGGCGGCCTGGGGTCTGGCGCAGAAATTTATCCCGCGTGGCAAAAAATCCCACATAAGGCCCGCCGTAGGAGATGGAAAGCCCAAAAGACTGGCCTTCGCCGACGACGATGTCCGCCCCTCGTTCCCCCGGAGATTTCAGGATGCCAAGCGACAACGCCTCCGCCACGGTGACGATCAAAAGCACGCCTCGTTTCGCCAGCTGTTCTCCGAGAGAGCTGTATTCCTCGACGATGCCAAAAAAGTTGGGGCTTTGCAGGACCACCGCCGCGGTGTCGTCGGTGACGCGTTCGAGGATGGAGTCGACGCTGGTTTTACCGTTTTCACCGAAAGGGATTTCGACCAGCTCGATCTGATTGTCCCGCGTGTAGGTTCCCGTCACCTGCCGGTATTCGGGGTGGACGGACCGGGCCATCAGCACTTCATTTTTACGCGTCAGTCGATGCGCCATGACCACAGCCTCGGCCAGAGCGGAGGCGCCGTCGTACATGGAGGCGTTGGCGATTTCCATTCCGGTCAGCATGGCGATCAGGCTCTGGAATTCAAAAATCGCCTGCAGGGTTCCCTGGCTGACTTCAGGTTGATAGGGGGTGTAGCTGGTGGCAAACTCGCCGCGTGAGATCAGGTGGTCGATCAACACTGGGCTGAAATGCCGGTAAGCCCCGGCTCCCAGGAAAAGGGACACCTCGTTGGCATTGGCATTGCGCTTTTGCATCCGCGACAGCAGGGTCGTCAGTTCGGTTTCCGAAAGGCTTTTGGGAAAGTCCAGAAGACGATCGCCAAGACGCAGGTTTTCAGGAATGCTGGCAAAGAGGTCGGAAATCGTTTCGATGCCGATTTTGTCGAGCATTTCCTGAATGTCTTTTTCAGTGTGCGGAATATAACGCATGCGAAGAACGATTATGAGTTTTAGGTTTGCAGGGAATCATTTTTCTGCTTCCGAAACGGGAAAGCAAAGAAGGCGGAGTCCTTATAGAATACGCTTTCTATTTTCAGAGTTCAATCCGAAGGTCGGCAACGCCTCATTGTTCTTTTTCGCATTGCTCGATGTATTGTTCCGGGGTCAGGAGTTTCTCGATTTCTTTTGCGTCTGAAAGTTCGATCTCGATAATCCAGCCTTTGCCAAAAGGCTCGGCATTGACTATTTCCGGTTGGGTCTCAAGCTCAGTGTTCACTGCAATCACCTTGCCGCTTAACGGTGCGTAAAGATCGGAAACGGTTTTCACCGATTCCACGACGCCAAAGGTTTGTTCCTGGGTGATCTCGGCGCCAACTTTTGGCATTTCCACAAAAACCACATCGCCCAACTGGCCCTGGGCGAAATCGGTGATCCCGATCACCGCTTTGGTTCCATTCACTCGAACCCATTCGTGTTCCATCGTATAGCGAAGATCTTTTTGGACCTCCATACTGCCTCCATGAGATGATTTGCAAAAAGTTAAATTGAATGTTAACTCAATAATTCTCCCAGCGGGCACGCTATTTTTTGACCCGGCTGGGGACAAAAGGCGGTCTGGCGATCTCCGCAGGGACCTTCTGATTTCTGATCTCGATGCTCAACTGCGTTCCCACCTTAGAATGTTCAGGGGATACATAACACAATCCGATCCCGATATTCAAGGAAGGGGAAAACGTGCCGCTGGTCAGCTCGCCGACGGGCTTGTCTCCAGAAAATACCTGGTAATGCGGTCTTGGAACGCCTCTTTCGAGAAGTTTGATGCCGGCGAGTTTTCGCTTTAATCCGGCCTCTTTTTGTTTTTGCAGGGGGACCTTGCCGACAAAATCCTTCTTTTGCAATTGAACCACCCAGCTAAGGCCCGCTTCCAAAGGCGAAGTTTCGGCGGTGATGTCGTTTCCGTAGAGGGCGTAACCCATTTCCAGACGCAGAGTGTCCCGCGCCGCAAGACCAATGGGCTGGAGTTTGAAGGGTTTTCCATCTTCCAGGATCTTACGGCAAAGCGATTCTGCCTTATTCCACTCGACGTAAATTTCGAAGCCGTCTTCTCCCGTATATCCGGTCCGGGAAATTATACAATCATTATTGTGGATTTTCCCTTTTTTAAAATGGTAGTATCCGAGGTCACCGAGGGAGACATCACTTGATTTTTGCAGCAGTTGCTCGGCATCTTTCCCCTGAATGGCCAGTTGCGCGGTTAGAGAGCTGATATTTTTGACCGCCACGTCGAAGGGGCCGGCAAGTTTCTGGATCCAATTGAAATCCTTGTCTGTATTCGAGGCGTTGACGCAAAGGAAAAAATGCTCTTCTGAAAACCGGTGCACCAGAAGGTCATCGACCACGCCGCCGTTCTCATAGCACATGACGGTGTAAAGGATGGAACAGTCCGACATTTTTTCGATATCGTTGGTCACCAGCTTTTGCAGGAAAGGTTTTGCATCCTTTCCCTGGATATCGATTTCCCCCATATGACTGACATCGAATATCCCGACTCCGTTGCGAACGCATAGATGTTCCTGAATGACCCCGGTATATTGGATGGGCATGTGCCAGCCGGCAAAGGGAACCAGCTTGGCCCCCAGTTCCTTGTGAAGCTCAATCAGGGGGGTGGTTTTCAAAGTTGTGGAAGATTCTTGAGACATGGTTGAGGAATCTGGTATCTTGGAATCAGGCGTAGGGTTGGTATAACCAATTTCCCCTTTGAGTGCAAGGGAGAAAAATTATCTGTGGCGAAAAAGAATAGAACTCTTTTTCTCAATCAGCTTTTCAGGTTAAATCGCAGTTGTGATCAATTGAATTTTTGTCTGAAATAAATGAATATGAATTTAGTGCAGCAGAGAAGAAAATTCGATGCGATTTTAGTCGCGGGGGAAGGTGAATCGAGCTACAAGGTGTATCACCAGCATAAGGCCTTCCTTGAGATCGACGGCAAGTGCATCATCACTTATGTGGTGGAAGCCTTGCAGAAAGCGGATTCCATCAAGGAAATCTTTATCGTCGGAGTGAAGGATAAACTGCAGAAAACGCTGGAAGCCGCAAAGATTGACTTTAAACTTCCCAAGCCCATTCACCTGATTGCGCAAGAAACCAATTTATACGAAAATATCTGGCACACGTTTTTAAATACGATTCCTGAAGATGATCGCTCAAAAGATCTGGAACAGTCTCCCTGCCGGGATAAAGCGGTGCTGATCGTCCCCTGTGATTCGCCTTTACTCACTTCCCATGAGGTCGAATATTTTATCAATCAGTGCGATGTCGAGAATTACGATCACATCCTGGGGCTGACCTCCCGGCAGAACCTGGAATATTTTTACCCCCGGGACGGAAAACCCGGCGTCAAAATGGCGTACCTGCATTTAAAAGAAAACAGTTTTCGCATCAACAACCTGCATCTGGTAAAACCGATCCGCATCAAGAACCGGCATTACATCCAGAAAATGTACCAATACCGTTACCAGAGAAATTTCAAGAATCTGATCCTGTTTGGGCTGTCTTTGTTTGGCAAGGACAAGATAAAGCATTATCAATACTATTTCGGTTTGCAGATGGGGCTTTTATTCGGCAGTCTGGGAATGGATTCTGTGGTGGATGTTTTCCGCAGACTGACGCCGAAAAAAGACCTGGAGCAGTGTATATCGACTATAATGAGCACCCGGTTCATGGCGCTCGAAGTGCCGTTTGCCGGAGCCGCATTGGATATTGATAATGATAGAGACTACGAGACCATGAAAATCCGGTTCAATGAATGGCGGGAGTATTTGAGCCATCCGGAGAAATCGTCTCCTTCCCTGATCCCGGTGAAGAATTTTTGATACGCCGCTCCCCTCATTTTCGCCCCTCTCCTTTGATAGAACGCTGTGATGATATTAAGAGCGGAGCTATTTTTTTCGAGAATGAGGGAATTTGTGCGGCCCGTTTATTAGAAAGTCGATTTACTTTATGAATCAGAACAAACTGCGTAACTTTTCGATCATCGCCCATATAGATCATGGCAAGTCCACCCTTGCGGACAAATTGATCCTGGCCACCGGAGGTCTGCAAAAAAGGGAGATGAAGGAACAGGTGCTGGACAATATGGACCTGGAGCGGGAGCGGGGCATCACCATCAAGGCGCAGACGGTTTGCTTGAAATACAAAAACAAAAAGGGGGAGGAATACACCTTCAACATGATCGACACCCCCGGCCATGTGGACTTTACGTATGAAGTGTCGCGC
>JAJDBE010000127.1 GCA_029261515.1 Nitrospinaceae bacterium
AATTTCTGAGGCTCGCGTTTTATGGGTTCTTTCTCTTCCGGTTCCTCCATCTGTAACTCCGGGGGCAGGGGAGGTGCAGGCGACTCTTCCACAGAAATGGAATTTATTAATATCGGGTCCACGGTGGGATCGTCCCAATGAAGCCGGATGGCGATTTCATTGCCGTTGTGAATGGCTTTCACGTTGAGACTGTCAACGGTGGGAGCATGCAATTTTTCCGGTTCGATGATTTGACCGGTCAGAGGAATGAATTGCGATTCAATGATTTTCCATACGGCATCTTCAGGGCTTAAAGGAAGTTCTCCAATGATCGGTTGGACTTTAAGGAGTTTTTCCACTTTGGGCTTTTGCGGCGGAGAAAGAGTTTGCACGTAATGCACGATGTCCCAAATCTGCTGGTCGTCAAACACCCGTGGAGAAAACCGCGGCATGGCGGTGGTCGAAAGGCCGGTTCTCAAGGTCATGAAAAGATGGTTTCTGGAGTTGCCGCGCCGGAACAACCAGGGCTTGCTTAGATTCCTCGGCCATATGGCGCCTGACGCGATGTCCACAACTTTGTGGATGGAGGGGCCGTCGCTGCGCCCCATCACGCCATGACAGCCGGAGCAGTTCTGCAGAAACAGTTCTCTGCCGGAAGTCAGGCTTTCTAAAGTAAATGGAGGCGGATCCGAGATTGTAACGGGTTTGTGAGCTTTGCCTTTGGCCTTAAACTTCGCAAACTTTTTCCCAATACTTTTGAGGTAAAGAACCAGGCTCCATCGGTCTGTAGCAGGCAAATGCCCCCAGCCCGGCATGGTGGTTCCGGGCATTCCCCTGGTGATCATGTCGAACATGTCCTGATCCGTGGGAATTTTCCCAAAAGGGGTCGATCTGATTTTGTAATGACCTTTACTGAAGTTTCTTGGGCGTGGACTGGAAAATTCAGCGGCGGGTCCATCGCCTTCTCCAGAGTCCCCATGACAGTAAGAACAGTTGCTGCGATATAATTGATCCCCACGTTCCAAAGATGGCTCTGCCGTGGAAGCCGCATTGACTGTGTTGCTCTTTTGCGCGGCCCTGTCAAACAGGAAGAGAATGACTTTCCAAACTTCTACTTCTTCCAGTTCATTCTCCCAGGCCGGCATGGCCGAATTCCAGGGAGAAAATTTGTCCGGGAGCCCCTTACCGCCTTTCATGATTCTCCAAAAGGCGTAAGATTCGGGAAGGGTGGTGACCGACGTGGAGTGGGTGAAGTCCGCGGCAGGCGGAAACAACCGGTCTCCAAACAGGCCTTTGCCATCCAGGTGATCGCCGTGGCAAAGGTAACAGTTTTTAAAATAGACTTCCCCGCCTTCGCGCAGGTATTTTGCCAGTTGAAGCGGATCTTGACGTAAAGGATTTTTTAAGTTTTTGAGCGCGATTTCTTTGCCGCGAACAGAAATAGTTTCAGGCATATCCGCTGTGGAAGGCAGGTTGACCGCCGAAGCGGTGGGGATAGCACTTCCGCCTGAAAGGATAGCGACGACAAACAGCAATCTGCGGAAAGTTTTCAAAGGGTGCAAGGCAGGCAGTATGAATTTGGGATTAACACATCGCGATTTTGCAACCTGGAAAAAGGCGGGTCTTGATGTCACCATTTATTTATCGCGATAAACTTTATCTTTGTAAACGCCCGCTTCGTGTTTGATTCTTCCAGATTGGATGGTTTCGTAAAGAGGCCGCTCGACTTCATTGCCGTCGAATTCAAATTTCAGATCGATCACGGAATTTTCCGTCACATGAATTTTTTGAGTTCGAAGCTTCATTAGATAGTGCCACGCTGTGACGACATAATCTCCCGGAGGAATATTGTCTATTTTGAAATTGCCATCGACTGCGGTTTTAAAAAAGTAAGGGTTTTGCACGCGGTAACCCCAGGTTTGCATGAACTCATGCATGCCGCAGATCATTTGAAAGATTTTGTAATCTTTTTGAAAATGGACTTTTCCCTCGGAGATTTCTTCCGCGGGGATGGGAATATTTAAAATAATTTTGCCGCGTTCTTTCTGATAGACTTGGCTGTTATGCATTACGGCATCCTGATTGTCAACTTTAAAGGTTTCTCCATGCCGGGTTGGATTCACGTCCGGAGTGAACTTACAGTTTTCAGAAAGAATCATGATCGGCTCTTTGACAAACGGTTTGCCCGCTTCGACATGTTCCAGGCTGACGATGACATCTTTTAAACCGCCGTCCGGTGAAATTATAAAGTCGTTGAGGAGACGGTTTTCTCCCTCTTCATCCGCATCCACTTCCGCGCACATGTCGATATTGGGAAATAAAACAAGGTGATAAACCCGCGGGGGAGGCATTGGACCTGTTAATAGTGCTTTACCTTGAATGGTTCCGCCGTTTTTGACCTCAATTTCCTGATACGCCCATCCCTGGGTCGTCATGAGAAACAAAAAAGCTATGGCAAGAACTGACTTTAATTTGAAATCTGAAAATTTCATCTTATTTTGGAACTCCCTGACAAAAATATTACGAAGTTAACCGCAGGTTTTTTGCAGAACTATTTTTTGGAAACCTTGGGCGTGACATCTGAAAAGTCAAAATTCACCTCGGTGACGCCTTTTCCCACCTTCACGGTCTGGCTTTTGCTCCCCAGTATTTCGTGCCAGGCGTTGAGAGTGTATTCTCCCGGAGGCACGTTGGGAATTTTAAAGGTTCCCTTGTTTTTTGATATATCGAAAAAAGAATTTTCCGTAACGAGGATCCATGCATTCATCCAGCCATGCAGATCGCATTCCACCTTGATAATTTCCGGTTCGTCGAATTCCAGTTCCTCACTGTCCTGTCCCGGAAGAAACATGCTATTGATAGGATCGTTGTCAAACGAGTACGTGTGAATGTTGTGGTTGATGGGATCACTGGAATGAATTTTCAACGTCGAACCCTGCATCATGGCGATGACATGAGGTTCGTAGCGGCAATCCTTCTGATCCAGCACATATTCACCCGGTTTTCCTTTTAACTTTTTTCCCTTCAGGGAAACGACCACATTGTTCAGCCCTTTGTCGTTTACCAGCAACTTTTCATTGGCAACTTCCGGTCCACAGGCCTTTTTGTATTTTCCGGTTTTCAGCACTGAAGGGATTTTAATATCCCCTGAGTAGGCGATTTTTCCCTTGATGGTTCCTGAAAAGGCCAAGGCAGGAGTCAGTAACAATAGAAGAAATTGAGTGAAAAGTTTCGCTTTATTCATTAAATATCAACTCTAATTAAGTTTTATCCGGACTCCCTTCTTAATATAATAACAAATAGGCTCTGTCAAGTAGAGCAGAATATATCGAAAACCAGGGACCGCATGAGCTTAAAAGCAATGGCTTCCCGCATAGGGGCAGTTCGGCACCTAAGCGGTAAAGATGCGGCTCTGCGCGGAATAGCCCTTAAAATTTGGCTTCCCAATCGGATTTTCCTATTTTAGAATGAATGAAATAAGAAAACTCCGCCCTGTTGTAGAGGCAAAAAACCTGATTTTATTCCCT
>JAJDBE010000128.1 GCA_029261515.1 Nitrospinaceae bacterium
AAATCGTTGGCCTTGTTGACATAGTTCATAAATTTCATCAATTGCTGCAGCCGGTATTCTTTTCCCTTGCCCTCGAGGTCAGCCAGCAGGTGGTCCGACAGATAAGCTGTCAGACCCTCTGCCCAGTTGCCGCTTGCAGGATTGATGTAAACGCTGTTTCCCCACCAGTTATGCAGAATCTCATGTGGATAGGACGTGTTCAGGATAAAGGGAAAGCGGATGATCTTCGATCCAAGGAAGGTGAACGACGCCATGCCATAACCGGTTTGCTCGGAATTTTCCACCAGAGCAAATTTGGGATAAGGGTAGGGGCCGATGAGTTTTTCATAAAAATCCAGATAGCGTTTAGTGGCATCAATATATCTTTGCGCCAGGCTGTTGTCTTTAGATAAAAGAAACGCATAAATGAGAGTGTCGCGGTGCTGGTCCTGGTATTCCTCGAACCGGTTGGCGATCAGAAAAATTTCTTCCATCGGGTGAGTGGTTTCCCAGACCACCCGGTTGTCTGCCTCAACTTCCGCCAGTTTCCTGCCTTGGCTCACCACTTTCCAGCCGCGAGGAGAATTAACAGTGAGCTGGAACGTCGTCAGGTCAGGGAACCCGTTTTCGGATTGCATCTGCGGATAAAAATAACTGGCTCCTGAAAGCAGAATCCCTTCATCCAGAGAATTTTTATTTCCCGGATTTTGTGGGTCCAAAAACGGCCCTTCATATTCCAGTTCAATTTTTAACGCATCGGGCCAGGGCTGATCGTCCGGTTTGCGAATCTCGATTTGAGTGAGCGGGAGGTCTTCACTGCCATTAAGAGCGCGCCGGGTTTCAATGCCGAACCTGGGGTGATCGGGAAGCGCGGTTTTCCCAATCCAGAAGTTAGCGTGCAGATAAAGGCGCAGGAAACTTTTCTTCTCTTCCCTTGTATGCAGGAGAAGAGTGTCCCGGATTTTTGCGGATTTTTTATCCGGATCGAGAGTGACGGTCAAATCATGATGGTGTGGGGTTTGATATGCAAAGGAAATTTGCGGCAAAGCCAGGAACGCCGTAGCGTGGAAAAAAAATACAAGGAGACAAATTCTTACAGATTTCATTTCAACCCACCACCGCATCCACGCCCCGCTGTTTTTCTCCAACGACCCGCACCACCACCCGGTTAGGGATACAGGCCACCAGCCGGTCGGCGTATTGAACGTATCCCGATTTGATGCAGATTTTATTTTTACACGGCGACCGGCGGATGCGGGCTATTCCCTCTTTGATTTCCACTTGAGTGATGCCCAGCGGACCTTACACCTCAATCACCTGATTTTTTGCAAGAGGATAACGGGCCGCTACCTGCTGATTCACTTCCACGACGGCGAAGTCTCCCGTCGTCCCGGTTCCCAGCTTCAGGAACAGAAGCGCGTTCACGGCCACAAAAAAGCCGATCAGAATTTTATCTCCCAGGGTCAGACGCATCGTGCAGGCTCATGCTTTTCAATCGGTGATGGCGGAATAGATTATCATACCGCATAGGGAAGGAGTTAGATGATATTCAAGAGGTCCAGTTTGTTTCCCAGGTAGTGGTGCATGGTTTGTTTGAGGGTTTGATGTTTCGGATCTTCCAGGCGTGGATCGTGGTCGATCAGTGAAAACGCTTCTTTTCTCGCGGCTTCGAGAATTTTAATGTCGCGCACCAGGTTGGCGACGCGCAGGATCGGCATTCCCGATTGACGCGTTCCCATGAAATCTCCGGGGCCCCGGATTTTGAGGTCTTCTTCGGCAATCATGAATCCATCGTTGGATTTTACAATGGCTTCCAGCCGTGCCTTGCCATCCTCGGAGAAGGGCGGATAGCCGATCAGCAGGCATTGCGAGGCGTGCTCGCCGCGTCCCACGCGCCCGCGCAGCTGATGCAACTGGGAAAGGCCGAAGCGTTCCGCGTGTTCGATGATCATAAGAGTGGCGTTTTTAACATCGATTCCCACCTCGATGACGGTGGTGGCGACCAGAATGTGAATGTTGCCCTCTTTAAATTCAGACATGATCTGCTGGCGTTCTTCCTTTTTCATTTTTCCGTGAATGAGCCGTATGGTCAGGTCCGGGAACAGCTGGTTTTGCAGATAATCCTGCACCTCCATCGCTGTTTTAAGATCGAGGGTTTCAGACTCTTCAATCAAAGGGCAGACCACGTAGGCCTGGCGGCCTTTATTCGCTTCCTTGCGCAACACCGCATAGGCCTGTTCGCGTTTGTTTTCGTAAAATAGTTTGGTGACGATGGGTTGCCGGCCTGGAGGAAACTCATCAAGGAGGGAAACGTCCATCTCGCCATAAAGCGTGAGTGCCAGGGACCGGGGGATGGGGGTGGCGGTCATGATCAAAATATGCGGGTGCGTTCCTTTCTTGCCGATGGCTTCCCGTTGCAAAACGCCGAACCGGTGTTGTTCGTCGATGACGGCCAATCCCAGGTTATGGAATTGCACGGTTTTTTGGATCAGCGCGTGGGTGCCAACGACGATCTCAACTTTGCCTTCCATTATTTTTTGCTGGATGCTTTTCTTGTCTTTAGGAGAAAGCGCACTAGTGACCAGTTCGATGGATATTCCCAGTTTCCGGCAATAGGGTTCGATATTCAGAAAATGTTGTTCCGCGAGAATTTCAGTCGGCACCATGAGCGCGGCCTGCGATTGATTTTCGATCGCCGTCAACAGGCTGATTAAAGCCACCACCGTTTTGCCGCTGCCCACATCGCCTTGAATGAGCCGGTTCATCGGCTGGCCCTGTTCCAAGTCGTCCATGATCTCGGCAAGGATTCTTTTTTGCGCCCCGGTGAGTTCAAATTCGAGCAGTTTCATGAACTTGGCGATCAAGGGGCCGCGGGTCTTAAACACCTTTCCTTGAACAAGGTGGTGCGTGTGCTTTCTTTTGAACGCCAGCCCCAGTTGAATGAGAAACAGTTCCTCGAAGATAATTCGTTTTTGCGCCGCAGTCCGGAAACGGTCGAGATCCTTGACCGGCAGATCCGAGGAAGGGGTGTGAACCATGCGGATGGCTTCGGGACGTGAAGGGAACTGGTGCCGCCGGACGACCTCTTCAGGCAGAATTTCATTTTCCAGGTCGGCGTATCCGTCGATCACATTTTTTAAAATGGTGCGCAGAGAATTAAGATGCAGTCCTTCGGTGGTGTGGTAAACCGGAATGATGCGTCCCAGCTCCTGCATATCCAGTTCATCTCCAGTGATCCGTTCTGTATCCGGGTGGGTGACCTCCAGCCCCGTTCCCTGATAGCGGTTGAATTCCGGCTTGCCGGAAAAAACAAACCGCGCCCCAATGGGAAACTTTTCCATCATGTAAGGCTCGCGAAACTGAAACCATTTGGCGCGGATCATTCCCGTTTCGTCTTTGATCACCACTTCAAAAATCTTTTTCCTGTGACCCAGGCGGGCTGTTCCCGCGTGGACGATTTCTCCCGTAAACGTGACCCGCTCGCCGGGAACCAGTGCCGAAATTTTCCGCACCTCGGTCCGGTCTTCGTAGCGGAAAGGTAGAAAGTACAGACAATCTTCAACTGTATTTAGATCCAGCTTCTCCAGCAGGAGCGCTCTTTTGGGTCCCACCCCTTTGATGTATTGGAGTGAATCGGAGAGTGAGGGTTTCTTGCGTGAATTATCCGGCATTGTGAAATCAAAGAAGGCGAAATAAGTAGGTTTTGATTGCAAGGGGCAACCGTAAAAGTTCCAGTCTGAGAAAATACATCGTAAGTTCAAAAATCGCATCATAAATAAATCGATTGTCCTGAAAAAACAGGGAAAGAGAGTTGACAGGAACAGGAAAACCGAAGTATTCTCAAACTGAGATAAACTGCCCTATAAATCGCTTGAAAATGGAAGTTTATATTTTTAAAGGTCTTGTGTAAAAGCAAGTACTTTTTAACTCGAAGGCATGTTTCGGTATGTTAAAAATTCAGGATTTGACAGATGCCGTGTTGCAGTATCATCCCGATGCAAATGTGGATGTTATCTTGGACGCCTACCTTTATTCCGCGAAGGCCCATAGAGGCCAAAGCCGTCGTTCCGGCGAAGCTTATATTTCGCATCCCATGGAAGTTGCCCACAACCTGACGCGGCTGAAAATGGACGAGCAGACCGTGGCGGCGGGGCTTCTGCACGACACCATCGAGGACACGCTCGCGACTCCTGAAGAAATCGAGGAACTGTTCGGCGAAGAAGTCTATCAACTGGTGGATGGGGTGACCAAGATCAGCCAGATGGAGTTTTCCAGCCGCGAAGAAAGTCAGGCGGAAAATTACCGCAAAATGATCCTCGCCATGGCCAAGGATATCCGGGTGGTCCTCATCAAGCTTGCGGACCGTGCCCACAACCTGCAAACCCTGGGATCTTTATCGGAAGAACGCCAACGCCGGATTGCGCGCGAAACGCTCGATATTTATGCACCGATCGCCGACCGGCTGGGAATCGGCTGGGTCAAGACCGAATTGGAAAATGGAGCCTTTCAATACCTGTATCCCGAAGAATATTTGATGATTAAGGAAAAAGTGGCGAAAGAGCAGGAACAGCGCCGGGAATATGTAGAGAACGTGTGTGGTGTCATTAGTCAGGAACTTGAGGAGGCAGAGATTCCGGGAACTGTGGCCGGGCGCCCCAAAAATTTCTTCAGCATCCATAGAAAAATGATCGGGCAGAACATCAGCTTTGAGGACGTGTATGACCTGATCGGCGTGCGTCTGTTGACAGAGTCGGTTAAGGACTGTTACGCGGCGCTGGGGTTGATCCATTCGTTATGGAAACCCATTCCGGGGCGGTTCATGGATTACATTGCCATGCCCAAGCCGAACATGTATCAGTCCCTGCACACGACGGTAATCGGTCCCAAGGGCGAGCGCGTCGAAGTTCAGATACGCACCCTGGAAATGCACAAAGTCTGTGAGGAAGGCATCGCCGCCCACTGGCAGTACAAGGAAGGCGGAAGCAAGCGGTCGAAACCGATGGACAATCAACTCACCTGGGTGCGCCATCTGCTCGAATACCAGAAAGACCTGAAGAACCCCAAGGAATTTTTAAACGCATTTAAAGTAAACCTGTTTCCGCACGAGGTTTATGTTTTTACTCCCGATGGAGACGTGTATGCCCTTCCGCACGGAGCCACGCCGGTGGATTTCGCCTATGCGGTGCATACCGACATCGGCGACCATTGCACGACGGCCAAGGTGGATGGCAAAATCGTTCCGCTAAAATTTAAACTGCGGAATGGCCACCGGGTGGAGATCATGACTTCCAAGCAGAAGCACCCAAGCCGCGACTGGCTGTCCTTCGTCAAAACCTCCAAAGCCCGTGGCCGGATTTCAAACTATATCAACCATCAGGAACGGGACAAATGTCTGAGCCTGGGCCGGGAATTGTTGGAAAAGGAACTTCAGGAATATGGCGTGTCTCCCGCATCCGTTCTCAAGGGAAAAGGGCCTGAAGAGGCGATCCATGCCTCCGGTTACACCACGCTGGATAGCCTCCTGACCGGAATCGGTATTGGCAAAGTGTCTGTCCACCATGTAGTGGAAAAGCTGGTTCCCAAGGAAAAGTTTGAGGAAAAAGAAAGGAAGGGCGAGTCGACCCGCATCAGGCTCAAGGAAAAGCGTCCTGCAAAAACCCGCGACAGCGCCATCAAAGTCAAATGCCTGAACGAAGATATTTTATTGCGGGTGGGCAAATGCTGTAACGCTGTTCCCGGCGATCCTATTCTGGGTTACATCACCCGTGGCCGCGGCATCACGGTGCATCATATCGATTGCCCCAGCGTCAGCGATATGGGAAATGAGTCGGAACGGCTGGTGGAGGTCGAGTGGGATACCGGAAAGAAAACCATTTATCCGACCCGGATTTCCATCGTCACAGACGACAAACCCGGCCTTCTCGCCAATATCAGCAGTGTTCTGGCGGAATGCGATATCAATATTATCCGCGCCAACGTACAGCAGGGGGCTAACAAAAGGGCCTACTTCGACCTTTCAATAGAAATTGAGGATTTGGCGCAACTCAACCGGACCCTGGAAAAAGTAAAGGGGGTGGATGGCGTCATTCATCTCGAGAGGGTCAAGGAATATAACAAGAAAACGCTGAGGGGGGCCAGAACCGGAAAAAGCGGCGGGGCGATGAGTTCTCCGGAAGATATCGAACTTCTGGTCAACTGAAGCTAACTTGCTTTGGCGACCTTTCCAGCTTTCAGGCAACGGGTGCAGACCTTCATCGTGCGGATCGCGCCTTGATAGACGACCCGTAGTTTTTTCAAATTGGGGTTCCAGCGTCGTCGGGTTTTATTGTTGGCATGGCTCACATTATTTCCATAAAGCGGGCCTTTGTCGCAAACGTCACATCTCTTTGACATCAAACACTCCTATGCAATAATCGTTGTTTCTGTAAACCGTGGATGGTAACATACCGGAAAAGTCTGGGCAAGTAAATAGGGTCAACGGGTTATGGTCATAAAAAAAGACACCAGAATTAATGAGATCCTCAGCGCCTATCCCGGGGCGGCGAAATTTTTTACCGATTTGAATATGAGCTGCAGCCAGTGTTTTGCCGTCAATTTCGACACCATTGAAAACGGCGCCCTCATGCACGGCATGGATGCCAATCGCCTGATAGAACAGCTCAACCATTACCTGGACACCCTTCCAGCCTCCACCGCCTTACCGGACGAAAAATAGCCGGTTCCTAGCACGTTTCAATATCCCAAAACCGAATCTTACAATTTTTTTGTCATTGGAGGGATGCGGATTTTCCGCGCCTGCACTTTTGTTAATATGCTGTAGCTTAGGGTGAACGCGCTAGAAAGGGCGGGAGAGATGCGGGGGGTGTTCTGGCTCTGGGTTAACCCAGGAATTTTGATTCGCTGATGATGTCTTTTAAAATCTTTTCAGCCAATTCATGGCTGTCCACATGGAACCGGCCTTCGGCGATTTCGCGTTTGATCCGATCCACTTTTTCAACGCGGATATTTTCAGGTTCTGATTTCACGGTGTTGATGGCATTTTGTAGAGCAATGGCTTGCTGGGACAAAGCAGTTTTGTCGGAACCCTGAACCGAACCTGAAGAGGAGGAAGACGCGCCGCTTCCCTTGCCAGCCGGCTGCTTATTTCCTACCTTAATTTTATTCTGAATTGCTTTGTTTTTTATCTCTGGGATTTCCATTGCCTTAAACCATTTTTAGAGATAACTCTCAATTTATCAATAGTTTACAATATTAGCAAGCTGTTGTAAACTCAAAAACTTCAAATTTTGTTTTGTTATCAAGGTCCCCTTGCAATTAACGTATCGGCTCATTTAGGGGAAACTTGAGTTCCTTCCCGTACAATTTTCCGTGCAATTTGACGATGCTTTGAATTTTCGTGATTTACCTAACTTATAGATAAATCAGGCCATTGTCAAGCCGGGAGGGCAAAAATAACGCTCCACGATAAGAGGGGGATTGACGGCGATTCCCCGGAATCCGGGTTTCGAGGCAAGCTGTATTGGGGTAATATGAGCTATTATTCATTTGAGAAAAAACATGAATCCCCGGAATCCCATCCCGACAGTCGATATTATCATTGAGCTGGAAGGCGGCCAGATTGTCCTGATTGAGCGAAAAAATCCGCCCTTTGGCTGGGCGCTTCCCGGTGGCTATGTCGATTATGGGGAGTCTCTGGAGGACGCGGCGGTGCGGGAAGCCAGAGAGGAGACATCTCTGGATATTGAGCTGATCGGACAGTTTCATACGTATTCTGACCCGCGTCGGGATACG
>JAJDBE010000129.1 GCA_029261515.1 Nitrospinaceae bacterium
GTTGGTACTTGAAATGATTTCGTTCTTTGGGTGGATTTGTTGAATAAATAAATTTCCCCTGGAACAGGGAGGTGGTTTCACCTCCCTGTTCTTTATTTCCCTATTGAGTTTATTCCTCAGCCGTTAATTTCCTGCCCAGGCTTCCTGAAATCTCTCAAAAAATTCATCGCTCATGGGGGTGCTTCCAAGGTAGGACGGTTTCTGGTAGGTGGTGAACCCATGGAAATCGCGGCTGCCGGTCGCAATCAGGCCGAATTCTTTCGCCAAACCGGTGTAATAGTCCACTTTGCCGATTTTTTCATGGTAAGGGTAAACACATTCCATCCCCATCAAGCCAAAAGATTTCAACTCCTCCAATTGGGCGGGAACGTCGCTGTAATCTCTGCCCTTTTGCGGATTGTAAAGCGAATAGGTCCGCTCTCCCGGATGGGCGATCACGGGGATGCCGCCACTACGTCTAATGAGTTCGATAGCGGTCCGGGCATCCAGATTGTTCCGTTCCACATTGTATTGCACCAGGTATTTTTCAAACGCCTGCCCCGTGGTCGGCACAATCCCCAGCCGCACCATTTCCCGGGCCAGATGCGGGCGGGCCAGCACCCCTTCCGCTGATTTTTTCACGTTCTCAAAGAGAATTTTGCCCTTGAACTTGTCTGGGACCACGGCATTGATGCGGTCCACCAGCTCACGCATGCGGTCTTCCCGTTTTTCGGTCATCTCCGCAACCCTTGCGGCAAGCTCCGGGTCGATGGACGCTTCGGATTTGAAATACGCCAACAGGTGAATATTAAAGTCGCGGAATTGTGTGGTGATCTCGATGCCAGGGAAAGCGTCGATTCCTGCGGCTTCTGCTTCCTGAATCAACTCGCCGATGCCTTCAAAGGTATCGTGGTCGGTGAGCGAAAGGATGGAAACCCCGTTTTTTTTGGCGATTTGCACCAGCTCTGCCGGAGTGAACTCTCCATCTGAGAACGTGGAATGCATGTGAATTTCGGATTTTCTCATAAGGTCTGCGAGTTTATCAGGGATTGATTGAGTATCCAAAAAAATTCGTTTTTTAGAAACCTTTCTTCTATGTTTCTTGACCTTACTTCTAAGCAAATTCTTAATCTGCTGATCGTTGCTTTGCCCGGAAAATTTAGTTAACCTTAGTGGGAACCATTCAACAGGATGATCCACCGTATGATCCGAATATTCACATGCCTAATGCTGAACTTCTCTACCCCTTGTTTCCGGCCCGAAGCAAAGTTGCCAGGGACCTTCCGGCAGCTGATTTTTTGGGCGGTTGCGGCCTTTTTCGGGGCGACTGCACTGTCCCCGGTGGAGACCGCCCTGGCTCAGGGGACTTCACGGCAAATCCTCATCATTTATTCCGGCAATACGCTGGGGGAACTCAAACCCTGCGGCTGCGCCAGGGAAGAGGATCAGGGCGGAATCGAACGCCGCATGAGCCATCTTAAAGAAGTCCGGGCACGTGCAAAAAACACACTGTTCGTTGACACAGGCGACAATTTCAAGGAACCCACCCGGCAGGGAAAATTAAAAGGCCAAACCCTGATGGCGGCGATGGCCAAAATGGAATATGATGCGGTCACTCTCGGCGATCACGATTTTGTTTACGGCAACCCGTTTATCCGCGAACAAAAGGACATCCCCTGGGTTTTAAGCAACATTGCAATTGATGGGATGCCCATTCCTGATGTCCGCATCAAGCGCTTTAGCAATGGCTTGAAAGCGGCGGTGATCGCGGTGGCCGATCCCGATTTGCTTTACGGAATCCAGCATTCCAAAAGCCGGGTGATGACTCCTGAGAAAGCCGTTCGCTCTCTCGTGCAGAGCCTAAAAGCCAGCGAAAATCCCGATCTTGTGGTGCTCCTGACCCACATGGAAAAGGAGAAGGCGTTGCCCTTTCTCGATCTTGACGGAGTCGATGTGGTCATCAATGGTCATATAAAAACGGACACCGACACCCCTGACATGACGCCTGTAAAGAAGGGAAACAAAATTTTTGTCCAGCCAGGTCCCAGAGGCCAGAAAATGGGGGAACTTGAAATCACCATCGACTCCGCAGGAGGCAAATCGTTTGCCCAGCGGATGGTGCCGCTGGGTTCTAAAGTCCCTGCTGATGCGGAGATGACGAAGTTATATGAAAAATACAATACGGAAGTCGAGGAGATATTTTTCGCCTCTCTTAAAAAACGCCGAAGCAGCCCGGATAAAAAGGTGTTCGCCACTGAAACCATCTGCAAAACCTGTCATGTGGAAACTCACGAAACCTGGGCAAACTCCCGGCATGGTCACGCCTACGATACCCTGCGCAAGGTCAACAAAGCGTTTGACCCGGAGTGCCTGGTCTGCCATGTCACCGGACTGAACCAGCCGGGGGGCTTCATCAGTGAAATCGACACGCCGGACCTCAAAAACGTCCAGTGCGAGGTTTGCCACGGACCGGCCTTGAACCACACACAGGCTCCAGCCAAGGGATTCGGCAAGGATGCCCGCCAGGCCTGCAAGAGATGCCATGTCAAAAACCACAGCCCCGGTTTCAATTTTGCAACGTATTGGGACAAGATAAAGCATTAAACTTAAAGTAGATGTTCAACCGATTTCAGATCGAATTTAAGACAATTTTGAGGAGATTCTCATGAAACACGTCACCACCCTGCTTCTTGCTCTTATTCTATTGATCCCTGTCTCCTCGGTCGCCGAAGACAAAATCCGGGGAAAGTATGAGGTGATCGGCGACCTTAGCAAGCTCAAAGGCGCCAAAAGCATCGAAATGAAAGAATTTTTTAATTTTTCCTGCGGCCACTGTTACCGGTTCCTGGACACCTCCAAGGGCCTCAAGGCCAAGTACAAGGATAAATTGCACCACATCAAGTACCCCATCTACTGGGGCAACCAAACGCCTTATCCTGCAATGGCTTTCTACATTGCCGACGGGCTGGGGATGGAGGAAAAGTTCACTCAGGAGCTTTTCGACACTAATTTCAAGGCCAATATAAATATTTTTCAGACCAAAGTGATCCGGTTTCTGGCCCAGGATCATGGCATCGAAAAACAAATGCAGGAGGGAATGCAGTCGCCCCAAATCAAAGCAAGGGTCGAAAAATCATTGGATTTGGCCAAACAGTACAATGCCAACGAGACTCCGACCCTCATCATCAATGACGTTTTAAAAGTCGCCCCCAGCATGACGCAAGGGAATGTGGATGTAATGACAGAGAATTTAGACCTTATATTTCAAGACGTTTTGGGGTACAATAAATAATCTATCAAAAAAACTGAACTGGCAGGTTATTCTATTTACTCACTGTAGGACCGTCTTTTAAGGTCTGGATTGGGGACGATTTATGTGTCGATCTAACGTGAAACGATTTCTTGGTGTTCTAGGCGCTGTTTTTCTCGCTGTTATCCTGGTTTTACCGGCTGGGTTCCCCAAAATCGGGAATTCCCTGGTGCCTTACGCGCATGCCGGGTTCTTCAACCAGGATCTGGAACTATTTAACGAAGTTGTTGATTTAATTGCAGAAAAATACGTCTACCCCCCCGATTACAAGAAACTGTTCTCGGCCGCTATCAATGAAATGATCAACAAGGCAGGCCAGGACGGATTTGTCCTCAGAAAGACTTCCGGCGGCAATTCGATAAAAGGCAATAAACATGAGGTCCTCTACGACCTGAATTACGATCAGGCGCACGATCTGGCCTCATTCAAGAAGGTCTACTACTTCCTTCTCGATGAAGCGCAGGGACGCTATTCCAAGCAGGATCTGGAAGTCGCCGCTACCGTCGGTATTATGAATTCTCTGGACCCCTATTCGCAGTATCTGGATAAGAGCGCTTTCGACAAGTCCATGCGGGATACGGAAGGCAAATATGGTGGACTGGGCATGATCGTCACGCAAAAAGACGACAAGCTGATGATCGTCAAGACCATGAAAAACGCTCCGGCGTACCGTTCCGGCATTCTGTCTGATGACATATTCATTAAAGTGAACGGCCAATCGGTGGAAGGCATGCAGATTCACGACCTGGCGGAAATGCTGCGGGGCTACCCCAACACCAAAGTGACGGTTTCCCTGCTCCGGCCCAGTGAAAATAAGGAAAAAACCTATACGCTGACACGGGAGATCATTTCCATTGAAACGGTCAATTATGAAACCCTGGACAACCAGATCGGTTACGTCAAGATCAGCAGTTTTTCCAAACAGACGAACGACCAGTTAAAAGAGGCCCTGGACCAGGCGAAGCGCGACGGCATCAAGGCATTTATTCTCGACTTGCGTGACAACCCCGGCGGGTTGCTCAATCAATCGGTCAAGGTGGCGAGCCACTTTCTCTACCGAGGCCGGATGATCGTTTACACCCAGGGACGCCGGAAAAGCGACTATAAGGAATACCGGGCACATTACAAAAAGAGCCTGCTGCACATGCCTGTTGTGGTTCTCGTCAACCGGCACAGCGCCAGCGCCTCGGAAATCGTCGCTGGAGCGCTTCGGGATTCGGGCAAAGCTTTAATTATCGGCGAAAACTCGTATGGCAAGGGTTCGGTGCAGACCATCTTCCGCATCAGCGACGGGTCAGGCTTAAGGCTCACCACGTCCAAATATTTCACTCCCTCCGGCATCGACATCACCGAGCACGGGATCGTGCCGGAGATCAAGATCGTGAAAGAGATCGACCCCAGGGAAGTGGCGGCAGACCAAAATCTGGTCGATGACCAGAACGGCGTCCAGACCCCCTCCATTCAGTTAAAAGAAGGCGATCTGCAAAAGTTCTTCAAGGAAAACGGGGTGGTGCTGGATGAAAGTCACGATTCCAGCCTGCGGTTTGCGCACATGGTCCTCAAAAACCTGACCATCGCCAACAAGAAGCAAACACTTGACAAAGCCAGGGAAATTGCTGCAAATATACATTACTGATTATTGAGTGTATTAATATTTTGCAGCCAGCGGAGTTTTGTCAATGAACATCATTAACATCGATTATGAAAAAGGCATTCTGGAAAGCGATTTCTTTACCTGGACCATTGTTTCCAACAACGACAACAAATTCCTTCTCCTGCAACGGGAGGACAATGGCCGGTTCCGCGCCGCGGAAGCGGATGTGAAAAAGAAACACCTTTGGGAAGTGAAGGAAATCTCCTACCACGGCCCCAACGGGGAAAAGTTTTTCTACGATGAAGATTCCGGGGTGATCGGGATTTAAAAGGTTATTCACTATCTTAGTTAAAAATAGAGGTATTTGATAACCTTATAAAAGCTGTATCCCCCCATCAAAAAGCCCACGATCGCCAGAAATTGATTCCCGACAATAAAATCCTCTTTATCATAGCCGAAAAAAATTTTCCAAAATGCTTGAGGATTCCACAACCACCATTCCTCAGGGGGATCAACAAAAAAATCCCACTTTTTAACTGCTATTAAGAGGCCAAAACATCCCATCGCAATACCAAACGATCCAATAATCAAATGTGCTTTAATTTCATCTGGGTCATTGGGAAGTAACCCTGAAGGTTTTAGCGCAGGGAGAGCTAATACAGCTTCAAAGACTTGAAGTGCCCAAGAGTCGTCTTCAACTCCTCTTTGGTCTCGTCCGCCAGGAAATTGCCGCGCAAATCCAGCTTCTGTAATTTAGGAAAGTTTTTGGTTTTGGAAAACGCCAATGCGCCCGCGTCGCGGACTTCGCTCCAGCCCAGTTGCAACTCCACCAGGTTGGGAAAGTTTCTGGCTTTTGCAAGCGTCACCGTTCCCCTGTCCATGAGGAAGTTGTGCCTGAGGATGAGGCTTTTCAGCTTAGGGAGAGTGGGGAACTGCAATAAAATATCACCGCCATCTTCGCTGATTTCGTTATAGCGCAAGTCGATTTTGGTGACCTTTTTCAGCCATTCCTGTTTGCCAAGATACCTCAGGCCCTCGTCACCGATTTTTTTGCCGGACAGGTTCAGGAACTTGCCGCCGCGTTTCAGGCTTTCTTTAAAAAGCTGGTCGTAATCGACGGGTTGCTTTTCATCAAGCTGGGCATGGGCGAAGGAAAGGGGCAAGACAAGAAACAAAACCCATAAGGCGAGAATCACGTGGTGCGGTTTCAATCGGATCATAAACCTCAATCGTCAGAATCGTCGGTCCCTGTTTTTTGACTCTGCGCTTCCAGTTCTTCCCAACTGGAAGGCTCGTCCTCATCATCCTCGACATCCTCCTGATAGAGGAAGTCTTCAAGGTCATCTATATAAAGACGGCACAACCGGGTCCGGCTTTGATGTTGTTTGAGGGATTCCAGACCCTTTTTGCGCACCCGGTTCGAGGTGAGAAACAGATGCTTCAATTTGCTTAAGGTTTCGGATTCGGCAATGGCGATGGCGCCCTCATCCTCGACCAGATTGCCGAAAAGACTGAGCTTCCTCAATTTCGCCATCGTGGGAGAACTGGCGATGGCCTTGACCCCGTCGTCGCCGATGACATTGCCGTATAAATCCAGGTCGGTCAAGCCTTTCAGATTTTCCGAATTGGCGATGGCGGTGGCGCCCTCGTCGCCGATGTTGTTGTTGGGCAAACTCAGCCGTGTGAGCCTTTTCAGGCTTTTGGACTTGGCCAACTGGACGGCGCCTTTATCGCCTAAATTCTGGTTGCTTAAATCCAGATGCTTGCGATTGGGAGTTAAAAACTGCTTGATTAAATATTCGACACTCGCCACAAGGAACCCTCTATCACAAATGCTATTTCAATAAATCTTCAGCGGAATTTGGATTTTAGTATATCACAATCCCCGACCCTGCCGGAATCCCCTCTAAAACCTAAAGTCCCCAGTAACGGCCTATAAAAAGCAGAGCGATCAGAACCACCCCCCAGTGAATTTCCCGGAATTTGCCGCTCAATATTTTGATGATCGGATAAGCGATAAACCCCAGGGCCATGCCATCGGCAATGCTGTAAGTCAGGGGCATGCCAACCAGAATGAGAAAGGCCGGCAGGGCTTCGTCCCATTGCTTCCAGTCGATCCGCGTCAGGCTGGAGACCATGAGGCACCCCACAATGACGAGAACCGGAGCGGTGATCGGGTACAGCGTGGTGGCATCATCCACTTTCACGCCGCCGCCCACCATTTGGGCAATGGGGGAGAATAACAACGCCAGGAGAAATAAGGCCGCCGTGACCACGCTGGCAAGGCCGGTTCTGCCGCCTTCCGCCACCCCGGCGGCGCTTTCAATGTAACAGGTGACCGTAGAGGTGCCGAGAACCGCCCCCGTGGTGGTCGCCACGGCATCCGGCATCAAGGCACGGGTGGCCCTTGGCAGCTTGCCATCGCGCAGGAATCCGCCCTGCTGACCGATGCCCACCAGGGTTCCTGCGGTATCGAACAAATCGACAAAAACAAAAACCGCCGCAATGGTCAGTAACCCCAATTCCAGAGCGCCCCGGATATCCAGTTGGCCAAGAGTCGGCATTAAACTGGGCGGAGGCGACACCACTCCCTGAAACTCCGCGAGATCAAAGGGCAATGCCAAAAGAGTGAGCACCGCCATGCCGATCAGAATCGCGCCCTGGACCTTCCTCTGCATCAGGGTGCCTATTAGAAACAAGCCCAGAAGCGTGAACATTGCCGGAAGGCTTTTCAAGTCCCCCAACTGCACCAGCGTGCCTGGGTTGTCCGTCACCAGACCGCCCTGAACCAGACCGATGAAGGTGATAAACAATCCGATCCCGGCGGCAATGCCGCTTTTGAGATTCCCCGGAATGATGTTGATCAGCCCTTCGCGCAGTCCGCTGACGGTCAGCAGGATGAGCACCACGCCGGAGATGAAAATGGCTCCCAGAGCCACTTGCCACGGGATTTCAAGGCCGATCACCACGGTGAAAGTGAAGTAAAAATTGAGACCCATGCCCGGAGCCAGGGCGACGGGATAATTCGCCCACAGCCCCATAAGCAAACACCCAAGGGCCGAGGCGATGCAGGTGGCCGTCATCACCGCGCCGAAATCCATCCCCGCCTGCGACAACACGGCAGGCTGTACGAAAATGATGTAGGAGGCGGTTAAAAACGTGACCACCCCGGCCCGTAATTCCGTCCCGACATCGGTCTGATTTTCGCTGAGATGAAAATAGCGGTCGAGAAAATGGGTCAAGATGGGCATTTAAGAATTCCCGGTGACGCGGGTTATAGGGTTGGGTCGGGGTTACTTATGACTTCAGGAACTGCTGCCGGACGAGAGCCATTTCTTCTTTCTTCGTTTTCACCTCACCACTGACTCTGGCATCCCGCAAAGCCTTGAACACCGTCTGAAATACCGGGCCAGGCTTGATTCCCACGCGTATCAGATCGTCTCCGGTCAGAGACAGCTTGCCCAGGGAATGGTAGTGGGTGAAGTAAAGGCTGGCGTATTTGTTGACCCGCTCATTCGCTGACAACGCCAACAAAAAAATCGTCGCCTCAGGAGACAACGTTGAAAAAACATCGTAAATCTCATGCGGCGCCAGCGCCTTTTTCCTGCCCAGCTGGCGAATCGCCTCCCGGCAATTTTCCCGGTCGTCTTCCAAGCGCTTGCAAAGGCGCGCAGGAGCCCGCAAGCGTTCGACCGCCCGGTGAAACGCCCTTTTGTCCAGATCGTAAAACAAACCCAAAAGGTAGGTGAACCACACCTCCGGTTTTTTAGAAAGGGGCACCATTTTGGCCCAGGTCAATACCTCTTCTATCCGCTGCAAAACTGTCAGGCTTTTGCCATTGTTTAACAGCTTTGGGGAAATGAATGGAAGCAGGGAAAATGCCTTCATCCGCTCGAGACAGGCCAACGGCTTTTCCTCTTTCAGAATGAGGAGGATCTCATTCAAAAACCGCGAGCCACTCAACTGATCCACAAGTTTTTTCCTGATCACGGTTTTCATGAAAGCTTCGGTCTGCCTGCCAATGGCAAAACCGAACCGCTGCTCGAAACGAATCGCCCGGAACAAACGGCAGGGATCTTCGATAAAACTCAAATTGTGCAGAACCCGCACCTTTTTGTCCTTGATGTCCCGCTCGCCATTGAAAAAATCGATGAGGGTGAAGGCGTCCCGGTTATTCAATTTGATGGCCAGGCAATTGATGGTGAAATCGCGGCGGAATAAATCGGTTTTGATCGAGCTTTTCTCCACCGTCGGCAATGCCGCAGGGTGTTTATAGAATTCCATGCGCGCCGTGGCCACATCGATGCGGAACCCGTCTTCCAGAATGATCACCGAAGTGCCAAACTTGGAATGGCTCTTCACCCTGCCCTTCAGCTCTTTTCCGAGTGTCTTCGCAAACGGGATGCCTTCGCCTTCGACGACGAGATCAATGTCGAGGTTGGGAATATTGAGGAGCAAATCACGGACGAACCCGCCGACGACAAAAATGGAAACCCCTTCCCGGTTAGCGATCTTGACGATGCTTTCAAAGAGGCGCATCAATTTTTTGTCCAACCGCTCTTTCATCAGGCTTTTGATATTTTTATGCCCGGCCTTGTCTTTCATCACGCCGAGGTCTCTCGACTCATCCTCACGTACCAAATCGCCCTGCAACACTCGCAATAAATCGCCGCGGCTGACGACCCCGGAGAGGGTTCCCCTTTTAGAATCCACCACAGGAATGAGCTTTTGCTTTTCCTCGATGACAATGGGGATGATGGTGTTGAAAAAGGCATTCGGAGTCGTCACCGAAAACTCCCGGATCATCAGGTCCTCAACCGCTTCTTTCTCCCATTTGTGGTGAATGGCCTTTTCCACAATCTGCCGGGTGATCAGACCGACCGGTTTTTTCCCCTGCATGACCGGGAGCGTGTTTAAATTGAACAGAGTCAACGTCTTTTCCGCCGCCTGAATGGTCTCTTTCTTTTTCACCGAGACCACAGGGAAGTGCATGATGTCCTGGACTCGGTAAATGGGTTCCGCCTTGTCGCTCAGTGCCGCCAGCAATTTCTCCTTCACCTGTGGCAACGTCAACTCCCGAATGCTGGCGGAAGCGGCGTTGGCATGACCGCCGCCGCCAAACTCTCTGGCAATTTGCCCGATATCGATTTGCCGGGCGCGACTGCGGCCAATGAGATAAACCCTGCGATCCATCCGCACCAGAACGAACAAGGCCGACAGGTTTTCCAACTCCATCAATTGGTGCACCACATACGCCAGGTCTTCGACAAAGTGTTCCGCTGTCGCGGTGGCCAACGCAATTTCGACCCCGTTGACATTCAGCGTTTCGAGATTGCGGATGAGATCGTTCATCACATCGAGCTGTTGCCGGTCCAACCGAGGCTGAATGTATTCGGCCACCACATTCAAATCGGCTCCCGACTGTACCAGCCGGCCCAGGGCCGCAAAATCCTCCGGCGTCGTGGAAATGGAAACCAGTGAATGCGTGTCTTCGTAAATCCCCAGCGCCATCAGGGTGCTTTCCTCATCATTCAATGAAATATTGTTTGCGGTCAACTCCTCGGTCAAAATCGTGGTCGCCGCACCCCGCTTTCGGATGACTGCCTTTTCAGGCTCAATATTCTTGGCGGCATCAAGATGATGGTCGTAAACATGAACTTTCATGCCGGGCTTTTGCGCCAGAGATTGAAACACGCCGATTCGTCTGGGGTCCTGAGTATCGACCAGAACCAGCAGAGAGACGCGATCGAGATTGATGTCTTTTATCCGGGAAATCTGAAACGCCGGTTTCACTTCATTCAAGTATCGGTTGACGGCTTTTTCCGCCGATCCGGAAAAAACCATTTTGGCTTCCGGATACAGCTTGTGCGCCGCCACCATCGCGGCAAGGCAGTCGAAATCCGCATTTAAATGTGTCGTGATCACTTGCATGAGTTTTGCTGAGAAATTATTTTCAGGTCACTTAGCGGTTATCTGCACATGAGTTTGGAAATTTGTTTCCCTGGGCAGAGAACAAATCCGATTGTCGCAGGCCCGAAACGCAATTTTACCGGAAATCGAATAGTTTCCGGGGATTAAACTTTCCGGCACCCACTGCTCCTGACTGAACTGCACAGCATTTTTATGAATTTTGACGACTTTATTCAATGCCCCGTCCATCGTAATGATGGGTTCCGGTTCTTTCCAGGGATTACCCTGTTGAAACGGGTTTTCTTCAAAATAGATCCGGGTGGCAAGAGAGGCGTCGTCCCCTTGTTCTTCCAGGGAATAAATATGCCACCCCGGAGAAAGTTCAACCAAAAGGTGCACCGTGAACGCTTCTCCTGAATTTGCCTGAACAGGCTCGGCGATGGCCGTCACTTCTACATTGTACAGTTTATTTTTGGATTGGGTAAACTCCTCGAAACTTTGAAAAGCGAAAACGCCAGGAGTCAAAATAAATTGAATGAAAATTACCAGAAACCCCAATTGCAGGAATGGTCGAATTCGAGGTTTAGGAGTCGTATCAATCATTCGCATGGGGAGTTTTTCTCTCTGCACGGATTTCCCATTTTACAAGACCCGGGTCTTTTCAGGATGTCGAGTGAGCCTGGGAAATATTTTATGTGAACCCGGCGTTATAATGCCCGGCGGGTCGCGTCTATCGAGATGGTTGCCGAGCCAGCTTTGCCTCGGCGCGCGATAAGGAGAGATATTTTTCGATGGTTTCGACAAACTTATCCTGAGAAACCGCACCGGAAAATATTTCTCCCGACACGGTGCCGTTTTCAGAATCATAAAGCCCGAGGATAAAGGTCGGGGTCCCCTGAATGCCAAGCTGAACGCCTTCCCGAATATCATCCATCACCCGGCTCCGATATTTTCTTTCTTTCACACAAGTCTGGAAATCATCGATTTCCTTCACCCCGGCTTTTTTGGCTAAACCGAGGATTTCTTTCTCTGTGGGGATGTAAGTGTCGCTGTTCATTGCATACAACAGGGATTGAAGTTCCCAGAACCGGCCCTGGTCCCGGGCACATTCCACTGCCTCGGCCAGGTCTTTCGCTTCCTTGTGAAACGGCAAGGGAAAATGGCGGTAACCGAATTGAACTTCCGCAGAGTAAGTTTTCCTCAGCTTCCTTATCGTTTCCTGCACCCGTTTGCAAAAAGGACATTGAAAATCGGAATATTCCAGCAGGAGAACTTTTCTCGATTTTTTCGGATCGTCTTTAAACCACAACATCGCGGTGCCAACGTCCGCCATGACGCGAAATTCGCTGGGGGGTTTTAAATACACTTTGACCCATTTCTTTTCCAGAGCCAGGTTATATTTTTCCTCTATATACGATTCCCGGATCGCCCTTTCCAGATACTCGCGAATTTCTTCCCGCATTTTATCGAGACCGCCAAGATCCTTGACTCCCGGAGTGGTCTCATAAAATTGAATGATGTCTTTTTCCGTCACCTGTGGCAATGTGTCCTCTGCCAATTCGGGATGTTTGCGGGAAAGCTGCTGCAGAATTTTCTCTTTCAGCGCCCGGCTCTGCATCAGATGCAACTGCGACATGAAGTCATGAATCTGTGCGTTTTTGAGATCATCCATCATGACGGGTTCACCGTCGACAACGGCGACCACCGGATTGTTGGTATAGGCAGGAAGGGAGGAGTCCGCGAAAGCGTTCGTTGAAAACAAAGCGGAAACGACAATCACAATACCCAGGCTCAGAAGCCAGCGAAATTTTCTAATAAAAAGCTTTTTTTCCCCGTACACCATGAAACTAATTTCTTTATCGGGTGAATTCACTTACTAAGCCTTGTTGCGGTTCTTCTCTTGTCTCTTAATATTCTATTATCCCTCAAAGAACACCGCCTAATCAAATAGATTGTTGGGTTAAATTCAGATGGGAACTGGAAATCAAAAGGTTTGAATTATTGAAATATATTCTTGAATATACACGGGTGGATATTAGAGATGCGAAATCGACGCCAGCGTCAGTGACGTAAAAAATCCCCTGTCATGAAAAAAGTGTCAATTTCCTGAAATCAACCTATTTTTACAGAAGCCTCCGGATTCAAAAACTTGTGGCAGTTATCGGCCAATTGCAAAAATGCTTTCGCCGCGGCGGAGTCAGGATTGGAAAGCACAATGGGTTCGCCGCTATCGGAACTCTTGGTGATTTCACCGTCCAGAGGAATCCTTCCCAAATACGGAAGAACCAGCTCCTGCGCCAGTTTCTCGCCTCCGCCTCTTTTGAACACGTCAATTTCCTCACTACAGTGCGGACAGGTGAGCGTGCTCATGTTTTCGATGACGCCGACGATGGGAACATTGCTGTCCCGGGCGAAGGAAATCATTTTGCGGGCATCGAGAAGCGCCAGGTCCTGCGGCGTCGTCACGATCACGGCGCCATCCACCTCACCGATGAAATCAATGATGGTGATCTGCTCGTTGCCGGTGCCGGGAGGCAGATCAAAGAGCAGGTAATCCAGAGGCCCCCAGTTGATGTTGCCGAGAAGCTCGATGATAAAGTCGTATTTGACCGCATCGCGCCAGGCAATGTGCATGTTAGGGTCTTCGATCAAAAAGCCCAGGGAAGCAACTTTCAATCCGTTACGGGTTTCATAGGGATCGATCCCTTCTTCTGTCGACCTTAACCGGACCTCCTCTGCATTTAACAGCTTCGGGACATTGGGCCCGTGCAGATCGGCATCGGCCAGGCCCACCTTGAAACCTTTTTCCGCCAGAGCGATCGCCAGGTTGGTGGTGACGGTGCTTTTGCCCACACCGCCCTTGTTGCTGCCGACGATCAACTTATATTTGATGTCATTCATCCGCTTATTGACGAGCCAGCGGTTGTGCTCATTTTTATCGGCTTTACAATCGGTATCATTATTAAATTCACACATTTCGCAGGTGTGAAGGAGTCTGCATTCTCCCGTAACAACCATCATGACCTCCTGATATTCAAAAAACGGTATCAATGAAAATCCGCATTCTTTAATGACCGGCGGATTTCTCTTTGTTATTGAGTGACAAACTTATGAGTTTAATAATGAGGTTATTTAACAATCATTTTCATGTCAAGGGAAATAGAGGAAATATCCGATCAGGGGCTTTTTTATTTTTGCGGAAATTCCTCGTTTCACTCCTCTCGGCCCGAGCAATTTTTTCAAAGTATGGATTTAATCCATAAAAATAATTCAAAAATCGGCAGTTCTATAAAAATATCCTCAATGAGAAAGATATATTTAGCCATTTTTAAACAAAGAGTTATATAATTTTCGATCCAATTAAAAAGAAATTTTATTTAATAGTCGAATCTTTTTATATATTCTTCAATCTTAATGCAGAAAATAAGCGCGTCTTTAAGCTTCATTAGATTTAAGATTTTAAACAATGGAGTTCAAAGTTTGAATCGGAGGATGTTACTCTCTGAACTTAAAACAAATTCCCCCAAACCCAAAAAATTCTTTCGCCCGGTTAATTTTTGATAACATAATTCAATCATTCTTTAATTTTCAAACCCAGTTTTTCGATAGTTGGGAGGTCTTAATAACCTTTTTAATCTTAAAAGGAGTCTTGGCATTATGTACAAATTTTCTATGAAGTCGATCGTTGTGTTGGTATCGGTTCTTGTTTTCGGCGTGGTCTCGGCCTATGCGGGAGAGGTGATGATCTCTTCTCCCAAGGACGGAGCCACTGTTCACAGCCCGGTAGAAGTATGTATGGCTGTTAAAGGTGTAGAAGTTGAACCAGCCAAAAAAGGAGTCAATGAAGGAAAAGGCCATCACCATATTTTGGTGGATGTAGACCTGCCGGAAAATATAAAGGAACCCATTGGAAAAGACGAGAACCATATCCATATGGGCGATGGTTCTACCTGCAAGAAAATCAAACTGGATGCGGGCGAACACACCATCCGCGCCCTTTTTGCCAAGGGAAATCATGTTCCTTATGATCCCCCGATTACAGATGAAGTCACCGTTACGGTAAAATAAGGTCAGAATCGATCGTTTGATTTAATGCTGCCCCTTTGCGGGGGCAGCATTTTTTTTACCCGGAACTTGGAATGGATAAAAAAACACCCTGAACTGAATATCTCTCTGCCGATGACCCCATATTCATAAAATTTTTAACTTCTTCCATCTGCCGAAATGGGTTGTAATCACTTTTTTTAACGAATAAAATCATGACATCCCCATAGTAGGTTCATTCAAGTTGTATGGCAGTGTTATTTAACGAAAATTCAGAGGCCGGTCTTTACATGCAGAACCTAACGCAATATCGTGCCCCCGGGAAATTAATTTCCTTTTTAACCATCTGGTTGATCCTATTCGGATTACAGTCCTCCACCTGGGGCTCTGAGGTCAACCGGAACGCCATTGCCCTTCTGGTGGCCAAGGACAAGTTGGGAAACATGGTGTCCACCGGGACGGGATTCGTGGTCAAACCAGAGGGGATTCTCGTCACCAATTATCACGTTCTTGTGGATGCGGTTTCCGTGGACGCGATTTTTCCAGATGAATCGGCGGTTCCCGTCAGCAAAATTCTCAAAGTGGACCGCATTAAGGATTTTGCGGTTTTGCAACTTAAGGAAGGATTTTATTCCACCCTGGAAATGGGAGATTCGCGCAACGTCAAGAATTTTGATTACACCAGCGCACTGGGGTATTTGTCGCAAAACCTGGCTCAGGACTTTGGCACTGTTAAAGGAGAGATTCTTCAGACTTATGGATTTGTTCTCGGATTGCATCCGCAAGCCCATCCCGGTTTCTCATATATCTACACCACCACTTCCTTTGGTCCGGGGTTCAGCGGCGGCCCTCTTGTGGACAAGGACAATAAAGTTTTGGGCATTGCCACGGTTGAAGGGCGTTCGATCAACCTCGCATTGCCCATTCACGAAGTGCAGCCTTTCCTGGATGAAAAAAATGGGATGACGTTTGCCAAACTGCTGGAAGAAGATCAAACCTCCAAGGAAGCATTGTATTACCGCGGCAACTTTGCGCTTTATGCACTTGGCGACCCGGACAAGGCCATCGACTATTTCCAGCAAGTGTTGAAACAGGACCCTAATTTCGTGCTGGCTTTTTATGACATGGCCGTCGCTCACCGGGACAAGGGGTTGATCGACGAATCCATCGCCGATTACGAAAAAACCCTGAAAGTAAATCCTAACTTTCCCGAAGCGCTGTCCAACCTGGGAGGTTATTATTTTCGCACCGGAAATACCGAACAGGCCGTGGCTCTGTTTAAAAAGGCCATCCACGTCTACCCCAACTTCATTCAGGCGCTTTCCAATCTGGGCGCCGCCCTCAATAAACAAGACCGCGCCAAAGAAGCCATACCTCACTTAAAAAAGACCATCTCGCTTGATCCGGATTTTGCCATCGCCTATTACAATCTGGGGAATTCCTATTTCGCCCTGAACCAGCTAGAGAATGCGCTGGAAACTTATAAAAAATCCGTCGCTCTCGGAGTAGATTTTCTTTCTCTGCACTGGAAACTGTTTGAGACCCATCACAAACTGGGTCATACCGAAGAGTCCAAAAACCAGTTGAATATCATTCTGGAAATGGACCCGGAAAATCATAGAGCTAAAAAAGAACTTTCTCTTTTATCCTCGCCCGCTCGAAAGTAACCCGGATTAGATTTCCCCCAAAGCTTTCACCACGACGAAAAATACAGCAAACAGGCTTTCCGGTGAACACTTGTCCAGTGTATCCGTCATTTTGTGCCAATGCGGATAATCAAAATCGATCAAGACCACCGAAGGAATCCCAAGACCGATAAAGGGATAGTGGTCATCGAAAATCGTGTATTTGCTTTGTGGTCGGAACTGCGGGATTTTTTCTTTTTCCGCGATACCGTAAATGATATCCAATAACCAGGAGGCACTTTTCACCGAGTGGGTTTCTTTAAAAATTTCCAGTTCGCGGTCACCGATCATATCGATAATAATCACGCAATACGGCCAATCTTCCATATTCTGCTTTCTCAACTGGCTGGCGTAGTGCATGGACCCCAGCAAATTTTCACCTGAGCCTTTTTCACCAAAGTCTTCCCCGTCGAAGAAAACAAGCTCAACGGATCTTTCCGGTTTGTGTTGATGCAGGTATTCGGCCAAAGCCAGCAACACCGCCGTTGCCGATCCTCCGTCGTTGGCGCCCAGTATGGGCCGGGAACGTAAAGCAGGATGGGATTCTTCATCCGCGAAGGGCCGGGTGTCGAAATGAGTTCCGAGCAAAATGGGACGCCCTTTTTTCGTTCCCTTGAATCGCATGACAACATTGGACATGGTTAACTTCTCCCCATTGTCCCCAGGGAAAACAAATGGTTGAACTTCCACCGCATCGGCATATTTTTTCCCCACTTCCTGAAGCAGTTCCAACGTTTTCGTGTAACCGGGACTGCCAAAATTCCGCGGCCCAAATCCAGTGAGTGTTTTTAAATAATTCCAGGAAATTTGAGAGTAGGGTTTTAATTCACTTGCGCCCGAACTGGCTTGAGAGATAGTTCCCTGTAACGACAGCATTAATAAGAGGCATGCACCTGCAATCCGTTTTTTTGTCATGAATGAATTCCTGGGAAGGATGAGGGTCAAGGCTTGATCTGTTTGGAAACGGCCAACACGCCATTGCGCTGACCGCGAACCGCAAAATAATCCTGCAAAATTTGAGCGTGATCAAAAGCCAAAGGTTCGGGCAGCGAATTTTTTGAAAATAGGCCCACCTCAGCCGCATCCGACGACGCCTTCGGAACCCCTCTAG
>JAJDBE010000130.1 GCA_029261515.1 Nitrospinaceae bacterium
ACTCCTTTGTTCAAAACTCGATTGCAATTTATTCTACCCAAACGCTTCGCGGGAGAAAACGTATTTATGCGGCGGGAATTAAATTCGTAATGGCTCTCATCAAAAAGGCCAGAGTGTGGAGGAGTTTGGCCCCCTGAAATCTGGGGATATGCGGAGTTTAAGCCAATCCACCAGACACACCCTGGCCCAATGAGAAATTAAATCTACTTGCGATTTAAGTCAAATTTGTGGCCTGGTTGTCTTTTTGTCAATACGCAATTTAACGCAATTTAAAGTTACGATTTGGTAAGGAGGTTTTTCTTGAAGTTCAGCTCTTTACCAGTGCTTGTTTCGCGGGCAGGATAATTTTAAATCGCGTTCCCTTTTGCAGTTGGCTTTTCAGGGAAATCCGTCCACCGTGCCGATTCACTATTCTTTTGCAAATGGTGAGTCCGATGCCGGTTCCTTCATAGTCACTTTTGTTGTGCAATCGCTCAAAAACTTTAAACACCCGGTCAAAATATTTCTCATCAATTCCGATTCCATTATCCTCCACCCAAATATTCCAATTGCCATCTTCATTGAGCGAGCTTGTTATTCTAATTATCGGATTGACCCCGTTTTTATGATACTTCAAAGCATTGCCAATCAGATTTAGGAACAATTGCCGCATTTGAAAAGGAACCGCCTCCAGCGTGGGCATCGCCTCCACATTTATTTGCCCATGAGTCCTGGAAATCTGATCCTCAAGATCCACCAACACATCAGAGATGGTATTATTCAGGTCCATAAGTTCGAATGAACTTTCTTTTACCATGACATTGGAATACTGTAAAAGGTCGTGGATCAGATCTTTCATCCGGCTGGCGGAATACTGCATCCGCTCGAGATATTTTTTCCCTTCCTCATCCATGTCAACAGCCTTGGAGCTTAATCTATCTCCAAACGCGACGATTTTCCTTAGCGGCTCCTGAAGGTCATGCGAAGCAATATAAGCAAAACTTTGGAGTTCCTGGTTACTTTCCTCCAGTTCCTGCGCGCGAATTTTTATCTTTTGATAAACCGAATCTAATTCATGAATGTCAATGATAAATCTATGGGCAATTATTTTTAGAAGAGAAAAGAGAATTTTAGAGTTGGATGCAAAATAGCGATGAAACTGCTCTTTCGTTATTTCAAGAAAAGAGGCGTCGGAAACCGATTCAACAGTAGCGGACCGGGGAGCAGAGTCAATCAAACTCAATTCACCAAAAATTTCTCCATCGCCTCGCCTGGCTATGACTTTATTTTCTTTATAGATTAAAACTTCTCCGGAGAGAATCACGTACATAGAGTTGCCGGGATCCTTTTCATGAAACAGGATTCCACCCGGCTTGAGGTGGACTTCCTTACACTCCTTAATAAATTGGGTTTGTTCAGAACCACGTAAGTACGTCAAGAAATCCGCCTTTTTTAACACGGCCAATTTTTGTTCTAAATCCATTTTGCAGTGATCCCTATATTAAAGAAATCCACAATAAAAGACCTGGGAATGGAGTTTTTTCGAGTAAACTCAGAATAACTCAAATTACCTATACATTCAATGATAATATATTAGTAAACCCCTTAAAAATAAAGGGTAGTAGACTTCCCATGCCAATCTATGAGCGGCAGAAGAAAGAGCAGGTTAATCTATAAACTACTCTATTAGCCGGTTTTTCCGGGCTTTTGGGGGGACTTAGAGATCAGAAATTAGCAGGTTCTTTTTCTTCGAAGACTTTTATCAAAGCGCGGTCGTGGGTTTTGCTCAACAGCAGTTGCGCCAGAATAGCGCCGGTCATGGCCATTGACATGTCCCATTGGGTGTCCCAAACATCCCCCTGCGTTCCTAAAAATGAGTCCGCCGCCTCGCCGGTTCCGACGGCCACCCACCATTCGATGAATTCGTAAAACACGCTGACGCTGAGACAAATGCAGACGACCAGAAAGAACAGCCATTTCCCCGGCTGAATCGGTGAGGTGCGCAACAGAATCTCTCTTGCGATGATCGCGGGGATGAACCCCTGGGCCAGATGGCCGACGCGGTCGTAATGGTTGCGCTCCAGAGCGAACGCGTCCTTGATCCAGTCGAAGAGCGGCACCTCGGCATAGGTGTAGTGGCCACCGACCATCAGGATGACGGCATGGATCAGTATTAATCCGTATACGAGACGGGTGAAGGGGAATTTTGCATACGTGGCGAAGAGAATCGCAAGCCCCAGGATGGCGGGCAGGACTTCCAGAAACCAGGTGAAGCGGTCATGCGGGCCGATGGCGGACCAGGCGAGCACCGAAACAAAAACCAGTAGAAGGCTGGTGAAAAATGTTGGGTTCGTCATGGCGACGAGAGTGAGGGGTCAATGAAAGGTCTTAAGTGGATCACCCCACACCGTTGGTGAAAACGCCCATGGAGCGAAACTTCTCGTAGCGTTTCTGGACGAGTTCTTCCGGGGAAAACTGGATCAACGCTTTCAGGTTGAGGCGCAGCGCCTTTCTCAGGCCGATCGCCGCCTGTTTGTAGTTGCGGTGGGCGCCGCCCAGCGGTTCGCGGATGATTTCGTCGATCACCTTCAAGCGCAGCAGGTCGGTTGCAGTCATGCACAGTGCATCGGCGGCTTGCTCGATTTTCTTTTTGTCGTTCCACAAGATGGACGCACAGCCTTCAGGGGAAATCACGGAATAAACCGAGTGCTCCAGCATCAGGATACGGTCGCCGACGCCGATGGCCAACGCGCCGCCGGACCCGCCTTCGCCGATCACCGTCACCAGAATCGGTACTTTCATATTGATCATGCTGTACATGTTGGTGGCGATGGCTTCGGACTGGCCTTTTTCTTCTGCATCGATTCCGGGATAAGCGCCGGGGGTGTCGATGAGGGTGATGATGGGAACGTCGAACTTTTCGGCGAGCTGCATCAGGCGGAGCGCTTTGCGGTATCCCGCCGGTTGTGACATGCCGAAGTTGCGCTTTATCTTTTCCTGAGTGTCCCGGCCTTTTTGATGACCGATGATCATGACCGACTGATCGTCGAACTTGGCCAGACCGCCGACCACGGAGGGGCCGTAGCCACCGTGCCGGTCGCCATGCAGTTCCTGAAAATCGGTAAAAATCCGCTCGATATAATCCAGGGTATACGGGCGGTCCGGATGCCGCGCCACCTGGGTCTTCTGCCAACCCTTGAGGTTGGTGAACACGTCGTGCTTCATGTGCCGCAGCTTTTTCTTCAGCTTGGTGATTTCGTCGGAAATATCTCCGACGCTGTCGTACATATGCGATAAGGAAACCAAATCTTGTATCTGGTTTTCTAAAGCGAATATTTCTCTTTCAAAATCAAGTATTTGCATGTTTTTTCTGCTCAGAGGCTCATGAAAACTTCATCATATTTCTATGTAATTGTACCATAACTCCCAGTTCCCCTCCAATGTTCAATACCCTCTAATGCCAGGAAACCTCAATCGACATAAACGGTTACGGATTATTCGCCAATACTCAAAATAGGCCGGATCAGTAGAAACCAAAAATGGGATGAATGAGTTGAGTCAAAGTTTTGGACTCCTCTAAGGCAGTGGCGCCTTCGTTGCCGATACGGTTTTGCCCCAGTTTCAGCGATTCCAGGTTCGCCAGAGCCCGTGAACTGGCAATGGCTTTAGCGCCGGTGTCGCCGATGCGGTTGAAGTTCAGATTGAGCTCCTTCAGGCTGGAGAGCGTTTGCGATTCGGCAAGAGCCATCGCCCCGGCGTCGGTGATATTATTCCGCCCCAGGTTCAACGATACGATACCACTCAGCTTTGGCGACCGGGCCAAAGCAATCACTGCGTGGTCACTTAAGTCATTGCCATGCAGATCGAGTTCCTTAAGTTCCGCCGCGTGAGGCAGGTTCAGCAAGGCAAACACGCCCATATCGCCAAGAATGTATTTGCCCATCTCCTGCAATTGGTTTTGCCGATGCAGTTCTTCCAGTTTCCGGGTCACCTTAAACCGGTGCCACGCTTCCTGTCCATCTTTTCCGAGCGGATTGTAAGACAAGCCAATCTGATCCAGGGATTTCAGCTTAGGGGATGTAGCCAATCGAATCGCCCCCTCATCGTGAATCTGATTGTAGTTCAAATTCAATTCGGTGAGGCTCGATAAAACGTCCGATTCGGCGATGGCCACCGCCCCTGCATCCTGAATCTGATTATGATATAGATTCAGTTTCTGTAGTTTAGAAAATGTTGTGGAAGTTGCAAGGAGCTTCGCCCCTGCATCCGTAATGAAATCGTTTTCTAAGGAAAGAGAGGTTAAGTTATCCAGATGATTGGATTCTGCCAGAGCAAACACGCCCTTATCTCCAATACCGCATCTATAAAGCACCAGCGTTTTAACGGTCTTGAGGAGAGGCGATTCGGCAAGCGCTTTCACCCCTTCGGCGCTCAGGTTTTTTTCATGAATGCGCAGGGTCTCTTTATTTCGCCGCAGTTTTTTTTCAATATAATCGAGGGTTTCCTCTCCGCTCATCGGCTGGGAGGAGGTTGCCGCGAGACAAAATAAATAAAAAAAGGGCAACCCAAGGGCTGTCCATCGAAATCGTTTCATAAACAATCCGCCAATCGTACAACGGTGAATGATGCTAAGTTTTAAGCCTATACAATTATTCTAACTGGCGGAATCTTTTTTTTCAATCGCGTTCAGGCGGGCCTCGAATTCCTTTATTTTCTTCTTTATTTCCGGCAATTTGGCAAAAATTGTGACCGCTTTCCTCCAGGCGGTCATGGGAAGGCTGGGAACTCCGCCATAAACCCCATTACTTTCAATGTCCCGAAAGGCTCCTGTTTTGGCGGCCAGCATGGCCTGATCGCCGATATTCACGTGATCCGTCACCCCCACCTGACCGCCCAGGACCACATGATGGCCTAGCGTGCAGCTACCCGCGATCCCCACCTGGGCCACGATAATAGAATGCTCTCCAATGGTGACATTGTGGGCGATCTGGGCCAGATTGTCGACTTTGGTGCCCGTTTTAATGAGCGTGGTGCCCATAGCGCCCCGGTCGATGCAACTGTTGGCGCCCACTTCCACATGGTCCTCGATGACCACATCGCCGAGCTGGGGAATTTTATAATGCTGGCCCTTTTCGTCAACGGTGTAGCCAAACCCATCCCCCCCAATCACCACCCCGGCGTGCAGGGTAACGTGCTTTCCCAACGTGATGTTATGGTATAAAGTGACATTTGCAAACAGGGTGGTGTGATCGCCAATGCGGCAACCCTCGCCGATCACGACTCCGGGATGAAACACGCAGTCGTCCCCGATGCTGACATTATCCCCAATACACACAAGAGGCGAGACGGTGACATTGTCACCAAAAGTGACATTCTGACCGATGGCAGCACGCGGATCCACTTTAGCTTCGGGCCGGGTTTTCGGGTAGAACTCGGTCAGCAGCCTGGCAAACGCCAGTTGCGGGTTGGGCGTAATGATCTGCGCTTTATCAGTTTCAATTTCCTTATCGACAATGACGGCGGCGGCTTTCGATTTCCCCAACCGATCCAGATACTTCTTTTTAGTGAGAAACGTCACATCCGTCTCCCCCGCATCCTCTATGGCCCGGATTCCACTGATCTCAATATCCGGATTTCCCTGAAGCGTTCCACCTGTCAACGCGGCGACTTGTTTCAATTTCATGGTTTCTTCTCCCATCGTTCTCTACTCCTGCGCGGAGGGCGAATAGGTCCTACTCTTTTCGGCAAGCGGAGTTTTTCGAGCATACGATAAAATTATAACAATTTTACTTCCTTGGCACTCCTGTGCAGAGGGCGAATTCGCGACAAACGCTCGCTTCGCTCACGAGCCGCAATTTTCTGGTGACGAATAACACTTTCTGATCTGGGTTCAAACTTTTTCCACCTAAACGCTCATTTGACTCAGGTCGTTGGCTCAAATCACCAGGTCCTTGTCGATCGGCGCGACTTTTCTCTCGCGAAGTTGCAGAACACGGTCCATTCGGCTGGCGATCCGCTGGCTGTGGGTGACCAGGACAAAGGTCTGGCTGAATTCTTCGTTTAACTGGCGGATCAAATCGATCAACGCGTCGCTGGCGTTGGTGTCCAGATTGCCTGTGGGTTCGTCCGCAAGCAGCAGGTCCGGCTGGTTGATCAGGGCGCGCGCCAGGGCCACGCGCTGACTTTCGCCGCCGGAGAGTTCTCCCGGCTTGTGCTGCATTCTCTCTTTTAGCCCAACCTGACACAGGAGATTTTCCGCCTTCTCTTGCGCAGTTTTCCGGCTTTCTTCACGAATCAGGCAAGGAAACATAGCGTTTTCCAGAGCCGTGAAATCCGGCAGCAGGTTAAAAAACTGAAACACGAACCCCACCTTGGTGTTGCGAAAGTTATCTAGATAATGGTTTTTACGGTCATAAATATTTTCGCCGCGGAACAGCACACGTCCGGAATCGGGCCGGTCCAGGCCTCCCAGAACGTGCAGAAGGGTGCTCTTCCCCACC
>JAJDBE010000131.1 GCA_029261515.1 Nitrospinaceae bacterium
GCAATAATACTTTGTATAAAGAAATTGACAAAACTCTTCCTTCCATAAGAAAAGAAATCTACAACGTTTTATCGAGAAAAAACCCCCGCGATTACCTGGCTGATAAGGGAAGGATTGAGGAAAGGGTTAAAAAAGAAATACTCACCACTGTAAATCCGCTTCTTTTGGCTGGAACCGGAACCGTGACAGACGTTGTTTTTACCCAGTTTGTGGTTAAGTAATTCTCAGAAATCCCGAAGAGAACTTATCTGAAAACTTTGGTTTTCAGCCCGAACCTTGACAAATGCAACAGAAGGCTTATATTGAATTAGACTATTCACATCAATGAGTTAGCTGAACATGTCGAATATATCGCCGATCAGCATTCAACAAATTCTGCAAATGGGGACAGCGACTGAAAAGTTGCAGCACACTATGCAGCACCTTCCCCATACCACCGGCCATCAGCAGAACGAAGAAAGAAAAATGGCGGATGAAATAAAACGGACCTCCGTTCAGACACCAGATAATTCCAACCCCTCTAACATCGTCACTCCCGATGGCCGCCGAAAAAAACAACTGCAAGTCCGAAAAAAAGGCGCTTCTTCCGATGATGAAGAAGATAAATCGGCCCGAAAGATCATTGCCGAGACCAAAAACCAAGGGAAAACCATAGACTTAATGGTATAATTTCAGCATGAATATCTGGATCGCACTGCAAATTGTTCTAAACGTATTGCTCGTCTCCATTGTGTTTTACTTTCTGCTACGGCTAAAGCGGGAAGATAAATCTCTGAAGGAGCGTGCCACTCAAATTGAGGAATGGACGGAGCTTAAAAATACTCTTGAAACCTCCGTTCAGGAAGCCCTCAGAGTATCGAACCGTATCCAAAAAGATATTCAAAGCAAACAACAAGCCGCCTCGCAAATAACTCAGGTCGTAGAAAAGGAGAAAAAGGCTCTACTGAGTCTTCTGGAAGAAATAAAATCTAAAAACTCCTTCTCCAACTCCAGTTCAGTCAATGAAAGGTTCCAGGAACCCTGGCTGAATGACAAGTATTCCAAAGCCGTCCAGCTTTCATCTCAGGGGTTCAGCCCTCAAGAAATCGCCAAAAAAATCAACCTCCCTATTGGGGAAGTAGAACTCGTTCTCAGCCTGCGTAAATAACCCACTATTGTCTCGCTTGCTGGAAGTAAGTGGAGTTGCCTTTGCAGATCGATAATTTACCCCCCAATTTTCTCAGAATATTGTCCGGGGAAAACCTGGCCAAATTATCTCAAAGCTTCGTGCAACAATTGAATCTTGGTCAGATTCTCAAAGGGCAAGTGGTCCAGGTGTTTTCAGGAGGAAAAGCGCTCATTAATTTTGCAGGACAAAAGACCACTGTCGAGGGCCAGCCCTCCATCCAGGTGGGGCAAAGCATCACCGCCCGCGTTGAGGAATTATCGCCCACTCCGGTATTAAAAATACTTACCGGCACCAAAACAAAAGTTCCAATCGACCAAGACCAGAGCAAACCTGGGGTTGCAGGAACCACATCGAAATCCGAATTGACCATCCAGCTTTCCTCCAGAAAAAATACTCCCATCGCCTTTTTAACGAAACCTGAATTGGAGTTTCTAAATCTTTCTACCGGGAAAGAGTATTCAGCACAAATTAAGCAGACCGTGAATAACACCACCGTCAATGCTCAACTGGGAACACGAAATATTCAGATCAAGACGCAAGACTCTCTTCTTTTAAAGCCTGGCGACCTGATTCCTGTCACTCTCGAAAAAGCTTCAAAGGGGTTATTTCAGTTTGTTCAGTCGGATGGCCCCGTCATTAAAAAAGTAAACCTCGGCCTGATTAAATCCTATCTTCCGGTCCGTGAATCCTTTGGCGAGATGATTCCCAAACTTTCTGCCTTGGTAAAAGAAAATCCTCAGATTTCCGGGTTTGCCAGATTGGGCAGTGAAGGCCTGGAATCTCTCAAACAAACATTGCAACTCTTAACTCCTGGAACCGGAAAAATTCCCGACGCTCAAATCATTAAAGAACAAATCGGGGTTTCGGGATTAAATTATGAAGCCAAGGTGTTGAAGTTGGCCCAGGAAAACGGATTGACTGGTAATCGATTGGACCTCGCCCGCGATCTTAAAGGCCAGCTTTTGGATCTCATTCAGCAAATGGAAAAACAAATCGCTCAGAAAGAAGCTTCCACTGCGCTCAGAGGACCGTTGCGGGAAACCCTGCAGGTTCTTCGCCAGGCGGTGGATAATATCGAATTTCATCAACTGGCCAATCAACTGGCAAAGCAGGAAAACCATTCCCTGTTGCTGCAAATTCCCAATCCATTCTCTCACGGAGACCCGACCCTCAAGCTCTATGTTCGCCCGCAGCAGGATGGCGAAAGCGGAAAAAAGGGAAAAGGAAAGTCCGGTTTCAACCTGGTTTTTCTGCTCAATCTCACAGCTCTGGGGAATTTAAAAGTGGACAGCCATCTGGCCGACACCCACCTCACAGTGAAAATACACGTAGAGAATCAGGCTGTCGGCGACTTCATTTCCTCTCGGAAAGAAGAGTTGCAATCCCAACTGGCCGAGCTGGGCTTTCAGGCCGAACTCACCTGTTGCATCGAAGAAAAAGTGGTACTGGACCTGGATGATGAATTGCCCTCAATTCTGGCAGGTGACGCATCCCGTCTGGTGGATGTCACGACATGAAAAAAGCAGACTTGAAACGGCCAAAATCGGCAATTTCCTTAAAATACGATCCGGCAACGGACCAGGCTCCAAAAGTAACCGCAAAGGGGAAGGGTCTGGTAGCGGAGAGAATAATCGCTCTGGCAGAAGGTCACGGAATTCCGATAAAAAAGGACCCGGATTTGGTTCAGGTCCTATCCCAAATCGAAATCGACCAGGAAATTCCACCCTCTGTTTATCAGGTTGTGGCGGAATTACTGGCATTTGTCTATCAAGTCAACAAAGATTATTCCACAAAACCGATAGCCCAATGAAATCAAATAACTCTCGATTATTCAAGGATTGAAACCAAGCCACGAAACCGAAAACCAAAATAAACTTGACGGCAAGGGTATTAGTCTGTTATCTTTTTAAAAATAAAGGAGTTATCCTTTTTTTGGGTACATGGAGGAGGGGCGGGGCTTCACCCAGGTTTAGGGTATTTTTTTTGCCTTTACCGCCCTTTAATTTAGAAAATTTCAGGGAATTTTGAAATATCCCCGGATGGCCTTTAAATAAAAGGATGGTTCCTTTGGCAAAGAATCTAAGATCGTTGCTCTTACTTCCATTTATCGCCGCTTTCCTGATCTTGGGGGCATTCACTCCTGTATCTGCAAATACCCCCCAGGAGACCCACACACTCAGCCAATATCATTTTTCAATACCTCCAGGGCTGGAATCCCAGGTCAATTTCTGGAAAAAAATCTATTCAGAATACACCACCGATTACGCCGTAATCCACGACTCTAAAAACCTGGATATCATTTATGAAGCCGTGTATATGGGAGGGAAATCCCTTTCCCGGCGGGCAAGAGACCGAAAACTTAAAAAGGTCAAAGCCAAGTACCGGAATATCCTGATCCGTCTGGCCAAGAAAAAAAATAAAATCATTCTGACCGGGGAAGAAAAAAGAGTTCATGACCTGGTTCAAAATGGATTCTACCGCGCCTCCCGAAACATTCGCAGTCAGATCGGGCAAAAAGATAGGTTTCAAGAGGGAATTGTCCGTTCGGGCCGCTACATGAGCGAAATCACACGTATTCTTGCACAGTACAATCTTCCTCAGGAATTGAGCGCTTTGCCGCACGTGGAATCGTCTTTTCAGGAATCGGCCTATTCCAGCGCCGGCGCTGCGGGAATCTGGCAGTTCACCCGGGGCACGGGGCGGCTTTTTATGCGGGTCCGCTACGATGTAGACGAACGACGAGACCCCATTCTCTCCACTTACGCGGCGGCGAAATTACTCAAACACAATTTTGAGGTGCTGGAAAACTGGCCTCTCGCCATCACCGCCTATAATCACGGCACGCGCGGGATGAAGCGGGCGAAAAAGAAAAACGGGGCGGATATTGTCAAGATCATTGCCAACTACAAAAGCCGGACATTCGGATTTGCCTCGCAAAACTTTTATGCCGAATTCCTGGCGGCGCTTCATGTTTCCCAGAATGAAAGCAAATATTTCCCCAATGTCGTCAAATACAAACCTCTCAAATATGTTTCCATGCGATTCGATGACTACCTCCATATCGATTCGGTGATGCAACATTTCGGCATGACGAGAGAAGAAATCGCGAAATCCAATCCGGCTCTGCGCAATCCCGTTATCACCGGCCAGAAAAGAATACCAAGAGGTTTTGTCTTTAAAGCGCCTGCTGGAAAGTTTAATGACCTGCAACCGTTTTATCAGAAAATTTCCAGTGCGGAAAAACACCGTCAGCAGGTTCGATCCAAGTGGTACACCGTACAAAGAGGCGATACCTTATCCGGATTGGCTTTGCGGTTTGGGACATCCGTCCGCAAATTAAAACGGGAAAATAACATTGGCCGCAGAAACAGGATTTATCGAGGCAAGGTATTACGCATTCCGGATAGACATCACGCCCCGAGGCAGAAAAGCTATCGCATGGCCAAAACCGAAACTCCTGCAAAGCAAGTTGCAAAGGTTGCAGGCGCCAGCCAAAACACCGGTTCCTACCGGGTTCGCCGCCACGACAATCTGACCAAGATTGCGAAACGCTTCAACACCGATCCGGCGGAATTGGCACGGTTGAATGCCATCAAAAACCCGAATTCGCTTTACCCTGGACAGACGCTTGTAGTTCCCGAACCTGTGGTCCTGGCCAAAGCCAACGACACGGTTGTCGACGCTCAAGTTGCCAGCGCAATAGAACCGGCAACGCCTCCAGTTAGCCCAGCTCCTAAAAAAGAAACGCCGGCCATCGCGGCAAAACTGGTTGAGGTTGAAACAAAACCGATTCAGGAAGACTCAGGAGTTAAAGTCCAATTGGCGAGCATCTCTTCACCTGCGTATCAAATGAACACGAACCGCCCTGCTTTTTTTCCGGTGACCTTCAAAACCGAAGAACATAAAGAAGCCCGTATGGGTGAAATCACCGTTGATTTTGACGAAACCATCAGCCATTACGCCGA
>JAJDBE010000132.1 GCA_029261515.1 Nitrospinaceae bacterium
GCGCGGGCAAGTGAGCTTGAACATTTTGTCGACCCGCGAAATTTTGTTCAATACTCGGATGCACAGTACAAAAAACCCGGTTTTCCCTTTTCTCCGTTCAGTGCTCGCAGGCAATATGATTGGGTTCAGGTCAAGCGAATCGACACAGGCGATCCCACCTGGGTTCTGGCCAATCATATTTATTTCAATTCCACATTAAAGAAAAACAATCGACTGCCCTATACCCGTGCATCGACATCGGGAACCGCGGCATATCCGACTTTCGCAGGAGCACTTGAACGCGCCATCCTGGAGTTGATCGAACGACACATGTTCATGCGATGCTGGCTGGGGAAAACCCCCTCTCCCAGAGTTAAAACAGCTTCGCTTCCAGAGGCAATTAAAAAACGGATCGTGCAATTAAACAAAATTAACTGGGATGTGCATGTAATTATATTATCCCAAAATCCGGTGATAACCTTGCTTTTATTTGCACAGAATTCCTCCGCTGGAATGACACGCGTTACCGCTGCCTGCGGCTTTAACCCAATCCATGCTCTTGGGCATGGGCTTGGAGAATTAGAATCCATGGTGGCCTGCATCCCAAATCAGGCGCAGAACAAATCAAAGCTCCTGCTTCCGGCAGAAGTTTCAACACCTCAGGATCATATAAACCTTTATAGTCAAAGACGTTATTTTCGGAAAGCCGATTGGCTTGCACGCTCTCCCCAAGAGCTGAACTTCTTAAAAATAAAAAGTTCCTGCCAATTGTTCGAAAGTTTGCAAAAATGGTTGACGGAACATCACTTCAATTGCTACTATGCGCCCATGACGCCGGATGTAAATGTAACTATGAATTCAGGAAATAGTGTAAATGTAACTCGAGTGCTGATTGAGAATCTGGTCCCTATCTCATTTGGCTTTGGTCTGGAACCCAAAGTATCTTCATCAACCCTTGGGAACACGAAATCCGGCACTAATGGGAAAACCTATTTCCCCCACCCCTTTCCGTGAGGTAACGTTATGACCGTCAGCCAGAAATCAGTTAAAGCTACAGCGAAACCCAAGGCTTTTAATTGGAGCATAGAGGAAAAACCGCTCACAAATTGGGAGTTGAAAAACGGCAGCTTTACTACTCCAGTTTCCTGCGGTGGCGGTGGCCTGAGTCCAGTTTCCTGCAATGAGGAGCTGAGTCCGGTTTCTTGTGATACCCTGAATCCTGTTTCTTGTGATGATCAGCGGAGCCCGGTTTCCTGCGGTGGTGGTGGTCTGAGCCCGGTTTCTTGTGACCCGAACTGAATCCGGTTTCTTGCGTTATAGGGATTTTGAAATAGGTGGTGGATGTGCGATCCGAGCCAAGGCTCGCGCACGTAAATTGTATGCCTTCAAATGAATCTGAACCAAAGTTGGAATTTGGCGAGGAGTTCATTCGGTTTACAGTTTTCCCATAATTTTTTTTTCAAGTGAAGTAGCCCCTGGCTTTGAGATCTTGTTTTCTTCTCAGCGCCAGGGTTTTTTTTTGCCCCTGGCCCCTTTTATTTTTTCTCCTTCCAAGACCATTCCTACAGGTTCTAAGTTTCACCCCTCGATTTTCCTGTAAAATCAACGCGTCGCACTATTCTCATGCTAAAGGAGAATCATGATCCATTGGATCGATGCGCTTATTCTGCTGACTTTTATTGCTTACGCTTTGTTTACAGGCCTTAAGAATAAAGCCAAGGCATCTCTCAACCTGGAAGAATACTTTCTTGCCGGAAGATCGCTCAAAGGCTGGCAAGCAGGCGTGAGCATGGCCGCCACACAATTTGCCGCCGACACACCCCTTCTTGTAACGGGTCTTATCGCCACAGCGGGAATCTTTTCCTTGTGGCAACTGTGGATATACGCGGTCAGTTTTCTTCTGATGGGGTTTCTTCTGGCCGGCCCCTGGAGGCGGGCCAAGGTTTTAACGGATGCGGAACTCACTGAAATTCGCTACGGCGGCAACACCGCCACCGTATTACGGGGCGTGAAAGCCGTTTACTTTGGCACTATTTTCAATTGCACAGTATTGGCCATGGTATTGCTGGCCGCCACCCGCATCGCGGAACCTTTTTTACTCTGGAACGAGTGGCTTCCTGAAGGGTTTTATCAATTCGCCTTAGCATTCGTGCAGTGGGTCGGAGTTCCATTTACCGTCAACTTAGAAAACCCGTCCCTGCTTTGGGTTTTATCCACGAATAACCTCATCTCCATTTTCTCCATTGCATTGGTCACCGCCCTTTATTCCGCAACCGGTGGGCTGAGGGCCGTGGTGGCAACGGATGTCGTGCAGTTTTTTATCATGATGACGGGAACCTGCATTTATATGTGGGTTGTCGTTGACGAAAGCGGAGGGCTTTCGGAAATATCGACGCAAATTCAACACCTCTACTCCCCGAACGCGCCCAATGGAATCACGCCTGGCGAAATTCTGGCCTTCACACCGTCCCAGGGGTTTGATGTCAGTGTTGGACTTTTGTGTGTGTTTGGCCTGCAATGGCTCATTCAAATGAATTCCGATGGAACGGGTTATCTTGCGCAACGGTCGATGGCCTGCAAATCCGATGCAGACGCGAAGTTTGCAGCGGTTCTCTTCACCTTCCTACAGGTATTTTTAAGATCCATTCTTTGGCTGCCCATTGCACTTGGCCTGATGATTCTTTATCCCATAGAACTTGGAATTTCCTTGGAAAATTATACGGCCCATCGGGAAACCACCTTCGTTCTTGGAATTCGCGATTATCTTCCCATTGGAGTAAAAGGACTGTTGTTGACCTCACTACTCGCGGCTCTTGCCTCAACCGTGGACACGCATCTCAATTGGGGGTCGAGCTATTGGACCAATGACCTGTACAAACGCATCCTGTTTGAGAAGTTTCTAAAAAAATCTCCCGATCCCAAAAGCCTGGTCTGGGTGGCAAGACTGTCCAATGCAGGAATTCTTCTGATCGCTCTTTTCATCATGGCGCACCTGGAGTCCGTTCAAAGCGCCTGGAAGGGCTCATTGCTGATTGGAGCCGCCATGGGCATCCCCCTGCTTCTTCGATGGTTTTGGTGGAGAATGAATGCCTGGGGAGAAATCGCCAGTATCGTAGTGGCGACAGTCTCGGTGCCCGTCTTTTTAAGCGTGGATATATCCAACCATGTAAGTTTATTGTCCATTGCCGGTATATCGTTTATCACCACAATCGGCGCGGTGTTCCTAAAAGGGCCAGAGGAAAAAGAAATTCTAAGAAAATTTTATCACCGGGTGAAACCAGGCGGGTTTTGGGGGCCGGTTGCCGAGGAGTTGAATCAAACTCAAAGTTCTTCTTTAAATGGTTTCTTTAAAAGTATCGTTCACATGGCGCTTTGCGCCTTCACCTGTTTTGGGCTTTTAGTGGGAATCGGGACTCTTCTCGTCGGCGGAACGCCTCCTATGTGGTTTCCCAACTCGACCCTTTGGGCGATTTTTTGTATCGCCCTGGCTTTAGGCGTCGCTCCTGTCTGGTGGAAATCATTGCGAAATCAACCTTCCATTCTCTCTTAGGAGTTTGCATCCTCGCCCGAATTGTAGGAGAATCAAAACGGTGTCGCAGTCGGAAACACAATCAACGACAAAATCAGGGAACCCCATCTGATGGATGATTTATTATCAGGCCTAACCCCAAGCGCCATTTGGTTGATTGCCGGCGCACTGCTGATTATTCTTGAGCTGGTTTTAGTCCCAGGCATCGGTTTTCTTTTCGCAGGTTTAGGAGCCATCAGCGTCGGCGGAGGTCTTATTGCCGGCTGGATAGACAGCCTTTCGGCTCAGTTTATTTTATTTTTCCTCTCGACCGCGTTTTGGACGGCCCTATTGTGGAAGCCTCTAAAAAGTTTTATCGCCGGGAAAGAATCAGGGTTCGATGATATGGTGGGAAGTACCGCTGTCGTCTTTGATCAGTCTATCGAGAAAGGCAAAATGGGGAAAGTAAAATGGTCCGGAACCATCATGAAATGTCAGTTTGATCCAGAAGCCGATGGATTGGAAGTAATCGCCCCGGAGACAGAAGTCACCATCACGAAAGTTTCCAAGGGGATTTTAATTGTCCGGGCAAAATCACCTACGGATAGATGAGCTGCAAACCTTAAAGTTGGGATGAATTTATGGGAACGACAGAATTTACACTGGCCATCGCTTTTATCACTTTTCTGACGGCCTGGAACGGCATCAAGCTCGTCCCTCAGCAGAGCGCATGGGTGATAGAACGCCTGGGGCGGTACAATCAAACCTTAATTGCCGGGCTTCATTTCATCATTCCTTTCGTTGATAAAGTCGCCTACCGTCATTCCATAAAAGAAGACGCCATCGACATTCCCAGCCAGACGGCCATTACCCGGGACAACGTGACGTTGATCATTGACGGGATTTTGTATCTGAAAATCACCGATCCCAAACAAGCTTCCTACGGCGTGCGTGACCCCCGTTATGCGGTCAGCCAATTGGCGCAAACCACCATGCGATCGGAATTAGGCAAAATGACTCTGGATAAAACTTTCGAAGAACGGGAATCCTTAAACACCAACATCGTTCAGTCCATCAACGACGCCTCCACCGCATGGGGCATTCAATGTTTGCGCTACGAAATTAAGGATATCACCCCGCCGGAAAATGTCCGGCGGGCGATGGAACTTCAGGTGGCGGCGGAAAGACAAAAACGCGCGGAGATTTTGGATTCCGAAGGCAAACGCCAATCGCAAATCAACATTGCCGAAGGCGGAAAAAGAGATGTGGTGTTGCAATCTGAAGCGGCCATGACGGATCAGGTGAACCGGGCCAAGGGCGAAGCCGAGGCCATACTGGCAGTAGCCAGAGCCACGGCGGAAGGCATCGAGCTGGTCGCGGCTTCCATTCAAAAGTCCGGCGGCGAAAAGGCCGTGGCACTGCGACTGGCCGAGCAGTATATCGACGCTTTTTCCAATCTGGCCAAAGAAACCAATACCATATTGTTGCCGGAAAAAACCGGCGATATCGGCTCCATGGTGGCCCAGGCTTTAGGGGTGTTTAATAAAATACAAAACCCTGAGGAAAGCAAAAATTCTTGAAGGCAACCCTTCTCCGCACGCCTACAAAATCTTTTTAGAATGCAAAAACTCCCGCACCACTTCCGCCACCGCGCGTTTTTTTTCATCGACCTCGTAATTCAGCCCCCTCATCGTTCCGTTGTCGATGAGGGCTCCTAAAGGCGCCAAGGCCTCCCTCAGGTTGGGATGAACCTCGAGAACCTCTTGCCGAACCACCGGCGCGGCGTGATAAGGTGGAAAAAAATTCTTATCGTCTATCAACGATACCAGGTTGAATGCGGAAATCCGGCCATCGGTCGAATAACCGTCGATCACATCCACCGCTCCCTTCGCAATGGCCTGGTATGTGAGACTTGGGTCTAAATCGTTTACCCGGCCAAACCCAAATCCATAAACCTGTTGCAACCCAGGGTAACCATCCGATCGTTCCTGAAACTCTCCAGAAAACCCAGCCGACAATTCAACAGACAGGGGAGCCAAATCGGAAATGGTTTTCCATTGATGGCGCAATGCGTCCGGCTTGCGAACGGTCAAGGTATAGGTGTTATTGAATCCGAAAGATTCCAGCCAGATTAGATTGAATTGCTTCCGATATTCCCTGGCCACACGTTGATACACTTTCGCCGGGTCCGTCATCACCGGAAGGTTCAGTATAGCCGTCAGCCCGGTCCCGGTGTATTCGGCGTACAAATCAATTTGCCCGCGAACCAGGGCCTGATGACAGATAATGGTTCCACCCAGATTGAATTTGCGTTCCACCGCAAGAGAGGTGCGTGACTCGATCAACTGGGCCATCATCTCTGCAAGCAGGTGCTGTTCGGTGAAATTTTTGGAGGCAATGCGAACGATTCCCGGCTGGGCTTGACCTTCCGGGATTGCAGGACCGGAGTTAAGGTTCGCCGAGGGGGAAAAACTGACAACCAGCGGAACCAGGAGGCCTAGCGGTATCACCACCGTTGAAAGTTTTAAAGCAAACCGCGCCCTGCCAGACAAGGTTCGATTGCGTTTGGGATCGAACACGCGTTCCACAGCGCCGAGCGCAAAATCCACCAGCAGGGCGAGAAGTGCGGCAGGAATCGCTCCCAGGAAAATCAGACGCGTGTTGGAAAGAGCCAGCCCCCGGTTGATGAACTCCCCCAAGCCTCCGGCGCCGATAAAAGCCGCCAGCGTTGCAATTCCCACCGCCGCAACCGCCGCAGTGCGAACACCTGCCATGATGACGGGAATCGACAGGGGGATGCGAACCCACCGCATCTGCTGCCATTCGGTCATCCCGATGCCGCGCGCCGCTTCAATCGTCTCAGGCGGCACTCCTTCAAGTCCTGCCAGGGTATTGCGCACAATAGGAAGCAGGGCATAGAGGATGAGCGCCACAATGGCAGGCAACACACCAATTTTCTGAAACAGGGCTAAAAGAATGACCAGCATCGCCAGGCTGGGAATGGTTTGCAAAATACCGACCCCTCCCAACAGCGGGACGCGCCATCCCCGCCGGTAAAACGCCAGCATCCCCAAAGGAATGCCAACCAACACTCCCGTTGCCGTAGACAGCCCCGTAAGAAAAAGATGCTCGCCCAAACGTTGCCACAACTCCGGCATGCGTTCGAGGGTATAAGTTATCCAGTCGCTCTCTTGCATCAGAGCGTGTCTTTAAACGTCTTCAACCGGTTGATGGACTTCGCAAACAGATCTCGGACAAACGCAGTGGCGGGTTGCTGCAGGATTTCCTTTCCGGTTGCAATCTGTTCCAGCCGGCCTTCATTGAGAATCGCGATGCGGTCTCCCAGAGTGAGAGCTTCCACAATGTCGTGAGTAACAAACACCACCGTTTTTGCAAGACGTTGTTTCAAGTCTAAAAATTCCTGCTGCAAAGAATCCCGGGTGATCGCGTCCAACGCCCCAAACGGTTCGTCCATCAGCAGGAAATCCGGATCAGAGGCCAGCGCCCGCGCGACGGCCACTCTTTGTTGCTGGCCTCCGGACAGTTCATCTGGAAATCGCTTTGCATAATTTTCGGTTGGCAGACCAACCAGTTCCAGAAGCTCCCGGCACCTCTCGTTGATCCGCTGCTCCGGCCAATCCAACATGCGCGGTACGATGTCCACATTCTCCTTCACGGACATATGGGGAAACAAACCAATTCCCTGGAAGACATAACCGATGGAGCGCCGCAATTCTACGGGGTTTTGTTTCAGGATGTCTTTGCCGTCAAGATAGATCGCGCCGCTGGTCGGATCAACCAAACGGTTGATCATTTTGAGGATCGTTGATTTCCCGCAACCAGAGGAACCCAGCAACACGAGGATCTCCCCTTGCAACACTTTGAAGGAAATCGTGTCGATGACCTTGGAAACACCATCGTAGGATTTGCTCACCTGGTCGAAAACAATCATGGGTTGATCCTGGGTACAAGAGAGGCGGGAAGCAGGGGTGTGAACTGGAGGCTAAAAATTTTTGGTCGGAATATTTTTGCGCCCTGGCGGGTCAAACGTTTTCCGCCTGGCGGACCGAACGGACGATGGCTTTGCCGGCTCGGGCACTAAAAAACCGTTGCTGGTCATAACCCCAAACAATTTCCCAAGCGGAGGAACCATATTGCTCGACCAATGGGAGGGCCACATCCTCCAGCATCCACTGTCCGTGGCGCTCGTCTTCCTTAATATGCAAATCCCAATAACCGGCCCCGGCCTGACCGAGCCCCAAACGCCGGCTCGCATCCCGGTAATTTCTGAAAACCGCCGGCACGGAAACTTCGGTATAAAGCAGACTGCCGACATAACGCAGGAAATTCCGTTTGCGCTCGCAGAGCAGAAAACTGTGATTGATATTCGCCAACACATTCCAAGGGACGAGGTCAAAGTAAGCTTCCGGTCGGGTTTGCATTCCCAGTTCCTTCAACATGACCGAAAAAAACGAGGAATGCTTACGATCCAGCTTGCCGCCCCCATACTCTTCCAAAAAAATTCGTGTGAGCATCGCGTGCACTTCGTTGCTGGCTCCACCCAGAACGCGCGACAGCTGGCTCGCCTCCACCAGCGCGTCTAAAGAGGCGATGGCCAAAAGCCTGCGGTACCCTGTTTCGGTTATTTCATTGCGCAAAAAAAGAGCGTCTCCGGAGGACTGCGGATCAAGGTCTTCCTTCACCCGGCGGCGAAGGGCCGATTCAACTTCCAAATTCTTCAGCGGTTCAATATTCACATCCTTATTTTCCCACCCCTGCCAGGCGGTTTCAATCCGGTTGTGGATCGAGAAAAGAAACGGGGAATTCTCATTCACATAATTCTCAAGGTCGTCATACCAGAAAAGTTTTAACCGGTTTATACGGTAAAGAATGCGTTGCAGGAAAAGATGCGCTTTTACAGATCCCTCCTGATTCTCGTATGCCTCCGAAAGAGCCGAATCCAGTTCTTCTTCAAAATCTTCCACCAGGGCAGGCGTTTTGTCGATTCGCTGATCCAGATCATTCAAACGGATCAACCGAATGAATTCTTCTTCGCTTATTTGGTAATCGGTATTGGAGAGTAGTGTATTCAATTTGATGTCCAGACGAATGGGGTTCAAAGAGTTTTTGCTAAAACTATTGGGATGAACTGCCGTTCTTGGGGGAATTTTTTGAGGCCAAAAAATAACACATCCCGCTAATAAATTGCCCAATCTGGGCATATGAGCCTGAAATGGCCAATAATAATTAAAAAGATGATCAAATGATTGTAAGGTGTTAATGTAACAAATATTTCCGGGCAGGTCAAATTACGCGGCGTTTAACCTTAGTGAACAGGAAAACAATGTCATTCGATTTTAAAAGCTTAAGAGCAGGAACTAATGCGTCTTCAGAAGATTCGCAATTTGCTCAAACCGTCTTGGAAGGCCTGTCCAGAGAGGAAAAGCGATTGCCTTCCTGGCTGATTTTCGACGATAGTGGCAGCGAAATCTTCGAAGAAATCACGCAGCTGGAAAATCACCATCCTTCCGTTTGCGAGTTTGAAATATTTCATACTCACAAACAAACCATCGCGGATATTCTTCCCCAGGAATCGTTTCAGTTGATTGAGCTGGGCGCCGGGGACGGACGCAAAACTCTGATCCTTCTCGAACAGTTTTTAAAAAACGGCATGCAGATCCATTATGCCCCCATCGATATTTCAGAAGGCGCCATCAAAAACCTGGTGGTCACACTGGAGTCGAAATTCGGCAACACCTCTCTTACGGTCCACGGGTTGGCCGCCGATTATTTTGACGGCCTCGACGCTCTTGCCAAAGATCGGTCGAAAAAAAACCTGGTTCTTTTTCTCGGCTCGACCATAGGCAACCGGGATTACCCTGGAGCAGAGCATTTTTTGCGTCAGCTCTGGCAGTCTCTCAACGCCGAGGATTATGTGATGATAGGGTTTGATCTCATGAAAAACCCCAAAGTGCTTTACAAAGCCTATAACGATGCGAAAGGAGTCTTCCAAAAATTCAATCTGTACCTGTTAGACCGGATCAATCAAAAGCTCGGCGCCAATTTCAATAAGGAAAACTTTGTTCAACAGGGCCATTACAATTGGCAGTCCAGGGCTGTGGAAAGCCATATTTACAGCACAAAGGAACAAACCGTCCGAATTGATGCCCTGAACCGGGAATTCCATTTTGGATTATGGGAAAGCATGCAGACCGAACACTCATACAAATACACCCAGGAAGAAATCGAGCGGTTGGCCGAGAACAATGGGTTTGAGATTGTCGAGCACCTGTTTGATGCGAAAAAGTATTTTGTTGATTCCATCTGGAAAGTCAAAAAGTAGATTTGCACCGGGCTAAATTTCATCTCTTGTTCAGAATAAAATAAAGTCCATCGGCATTGTTTCAGATCTTCACGTTCTACCCTCCCCTCACAGAAAATCATTAGCAATTCACCAATAAATAGTTGATTTTATTGACATAAAAAATCATCCCTGCTCAAACTTGACATGCTGTTTTTTCGATTCCATTTATTAGACAGTAACGAACAAATAACGAGGTCATGACCCATTTTAAACCTTGTCATCTATAGGAGAATTAAAAATGAAATTTGTAACTTACAATCCCGAAAACAGCGTAGAGCGTTTTTTCAACCCCGATTTCGACCGTTTTTTTCAGGAATCCTGGGGGAATTCCAGAAACAATTATCCGAGAGTCAACATTACCGAAGATGAAACCGGATTCAGCCTCATGGCCGAAGTTCCCGGATGGCGGCAAAGCGACATTGACCTGGAAATGAAGGAAGGCATCCTGCACCTTCGAGGGCAGGTAAAAGAAGATGTCGAAACCGAAGCCCCAACGTATCGAATTCGTGAATTTGTTCCGGAAAGTTTCGAGCGCAGCTTCCGTCTGGGAGAACAGATCGATCCGGAAAAAGTTTCCGCCAAATTAGAGAATGGCGTTTTATTCGTCACACTGGCAAAAAAGGAGATTGCCAAACCGAAGAAAGTGGAAATCAAAATCACCTCCTGATTTAACTTTAATAGCGTGAGTTGCTCTATTCATTAACAACTGGTTTGCCCCACACCGGAGGCAAACCAGTTGTTTTTTGCCTGGTTGGCAATGAAAAAAGAGAAACTTTAACGCTTTGTCCTTTCGAATCAGACAGTAAACTTTCTCAGAGAACTGAAAAAATTTTCCATATTTCCTTCTAATTTTTCCATAATTTAGGATATATTATTAACGATAAGAATGAATCATCAATACGATCAGGACGATCTTCTGCCATGTTTGGTGGGGGTTGTTCGCTAGGCAAACTATTGATTTTTTAAGTTTTGGATTCTACCAGGAAGGAAAACGATGAAAACATTAGCATCCATTAATGAGAAAGATATCGAAACCATTAAAATGGCTTTGAACGATTCCATCTCCGACATGAACACAGAGCTCAAAGGCGAACTCTCCGATAAAAAGAAAGCCGGCCTTTTCGAATATAAAATGAAATACACCCGCGTTTTCGACAAGCTCAAGCAAACCTCTTCCCTATATGCTTTGAGTGAGACGGATCTTGATATTGTGGCGGGTGGGTTGAATGACGCGATTGATCTGATCGAAGAAAATCTGACCGATGATTTGACGGATGAGGAAAAAGAAGAATTTCTGACCTATAAAAGCGACTGCAATCGGCTGATCGGCATTCTTTCCACCTGATCTTTTAGAGACGCCGGATTCCTATCTTAGAAAATTCACATAATATCCATAATAAAACATCCAGCCGGTAATCCCGGTGCCGGCCATCATGCATAACACCCACCCTTTCGGGCTGTCTTTTTTCATATTGTGTTTGTCCTCATACATGAAGGCGGAATGAAGCAGCATTCCCATGAAATAAGAAATGCCCAAAAAGGACAAAAAAAGGATAAAAAACCTGAAGGGTGAAAATTCCATACCGACCCCGATTACAAGATAAAACCCGACTGGGCGATTCCCAGCACTTCCATCAATTTGGCAAATCCCGCCACGACAGCCACAATCACCACAAACCCCAATAACACCTGACAAAACACCATAAAAATTTCCCGCGTGGTTTGCTTCTGCTTCCACACGCTTATGCCAGCGGTTGCGGCCAGGACCAATAAGGTTGTGACTATGTAATAACGTGGCGACATCGAAGTTATTTTATCAGGATTTAATAAAGACTGGGAGGAATTTGACCGGATCCTGGAATTATGACTCAGACAAAACCCGAAAGATTGCCCGTTTCTAGGGAACCGTTTCGACCCGGACCACGTTGGTCCAGTTCGGAAGTCCAATGGGAAGCCCGGCGGTGATCACCACCCGGTCGTTTTTCCGCACCAGCCGACGGGCCTTCAAAATACGGAACAAATCCGCAATATCTTCGAGGAAATCCTTGTTCTTCTTCATGAGAAGCGGCACCGCGCCACGCAGCAGCGTCAACCTGCGTGCCCGCGCCAGGCTGGAGGTGAACGCAAGGATCGGGACCATCGGATTGGGCGACGCCACCATTCGAGCCGTACCGCCGCTCAACGTAAATACCAGAATCGCTTTGGCGTCCAACATTTTCACCAGATTGTTTGCCGAATAAGAAATTCCCCTTTCAATAGGCGAGTGCTCCTCATTGGACGAAGCCCAGCGCGAGAGTTGATGATCTTCACCTTGATACGCTTCGGTTTTTAGAGCCGTCTCCGTCATGACTTTGACCGCCGCGGCGGGATATTTGCCAACCGCCGTTTCGCCCGAAAGCATCACCGCATCGGCGTGATACATGACGGAATTGGAAATATCCGTCACTTCAGCCCGGGTGGGACGCGGGTTCTGGATCATCGATTCCAGCATCTGCGTCGCCACGATCACCGGCTTGCACTGCCTGGAACACTCTTTAAGAATCTGCTGCTGGACCACGGGAACATCCGCAAACGGGATCTCCACCCCCAAATCCCCCCGCGCCACCATGATCCCATCGGCGGCAGCCACGATCTCTTCCAACTTCCCCACCGCCTGTTTGCGCTCGATTTTGGCGATGATCTCGGCATCCTTACCGGCGGCGCGAATCAATCGTCGAAGCTGAGCAATGTCCTTCCCCGATCCGGCAAACGACAGTGCGACAAAATCGACTCCCTCCTTGAGGCCGAACTTTAAATCCTTGCGGTCCTTTGGGGTCAGTGGGCTGGAGGTGATCGTGGAATCGGGAAGATTCACCCCCTTGTGGTTGGACAGCCTGCCGCCGACGAGAACCTCGACTGTCACCCGGGGACCGGAAACTTTCTTCACCTGAACACACAGGTTGCCGTCGTCCAGATAGACCCGGTCGCACACCGTCACTTCCTTATGAAACTTTTTGTACTGGACCGGAATCACTTTGGCATCCCCGGTCACGCTCTCCGTGGTGAACACCACTTCGCTACCACGCTTGAGCTCGATGGCCCCCTCTTTGAATTTCCCCACACGAATTTTGGGACCCTGCAGATCCAGTAGGATACCGACAAACATTTCAAGTTCCTTCTCAACAGCACGAATCCAGCCAATCCATTGCCGGACCGTGTCGTGCCCACCATGAGACAGATTGAGACGGAACACGTTGACCCCCGCTTTGACCAGTTCTTTGATGCTTTGCTTCGATCCGCTGGCAGGGCCGAGGGTGGCAATGATCTTGGTCAGGCGAACTGTCATGAGGAGTCTCCTTTAGTCATAAGGATGAAAGGGGGAAGTCAGGGAATTTTGCGGAATGGAATGAGCAGAAGATTCCAAAACCCGACCTCTTCGGGTTTGCGGAAAGCATTGACGCCGATGACGATCTCCGGTTGCGGTTTTTTGGCGTTATGGATGTAGGTCCCAAGCAAGCGGTCCCAGATGGACAAATTGAAGCCGTAATTGGAATTGGTTTCGTTGACCTCGACTGAATGGTGAATCCGGTGCATGTCCGGGGTGACGATCAGATAGCGAAGCGCCTTGTCCAGCCACAGCGGCAGAGCAATGTTGGAATGGCTGAACATGGCCATGCCGTTCAGGATCGCTTCAAACACCAGCACCGCAAACGGCGTCGGACCCAGCGCAAGAATCAAACCCACTTTAAACAACAGCGAACCGAGAATTTCAACGGGGTGAAACCTGAGACCGGACGACACGTCGAGGTCGAGGTCGGAATGGTGGACGATGTGAAACCGCCAGAAAAATGGGATCATGTGCACCACCACGTGCTGGACGTAAATCATGAAGTCAAGAAAAACAATGGTGATGACCAGTTCCACGCCGGAGGGGAGATTCCAGTAATTGAGCACCCCCCACCCTCTTTCCCCGGCAAACGCCGCCGCCCCAACCGCCGCCGCCCCAAACACCAGGCGCGCGAGAACAATATCCAGCCCCGTGATGCCGAGGTTGATGCCCAGCCGCCGGGGTTTTGAGTCCACCAGGGGATGTCGCCGAATAAAGTGCTCCAGCACCAGCATCAACAGAAAAACCCCTAGAAATATGGCGAAGCGAATCTGATTCACGTCCATACCCATATTTTAACTCAGGAATGGGATTTTTTATAAGAAACCCCAAAGATAATCTTCCATCTAAATCATTTCTTCAATTTTCTCAAATAGTTAATAGTCCGAAGCCAGAGAGGTGGGTCAACCTTCATATCCTGATATCGAAAAACGGTTCGCCCCGGTTAAGAAAACTTTGCATCCTTCGGCATTTTATTACCCAAACCGCCTTTTTTATGATACGATTATCAAAGTAAGATGGGTTGGCGAGAGTCATTGGGCAGGAGCCTTCTTAAAAGAAAGCTCCCACCCAGGGTAAAAAAAGAGTAAAACAATACTAGGTTTTATTTTGCCAGCCATCCTCACGGATGGTTTTTTTTATCCCGGACTTCACCAATTGGGCTTTTCCGACCCAAAAAATAACTTGGGAACGTTTTTTAGATTTTTCTTGAGAGATCTTCCCACAAAATTTGCAGGAGATTAGTTAGCATGACAGCTGGAAAAGTAAAGTGGTTTAATGAAAGTAAAGGTTATGGATTTATTGAGTCTGAAGATGGGGAAGATTGTTTTGTGCATTTCTCGGAAATTCAGGGAGACGGATTTAAAACTCTGAGGGAAGGTCAGAGTGTCGAATTTGAAAAAACCATGGGCCAGAAAGGTCCACAGGCCTCTAAAGTAGTTCCCAAATAAAAAATAACTTTAAATCTCAACCGGCAGAGGTCCGCCTCTGCCGGTTTTTTATGTACTTATTAATTAGCGGTAGAATACAGGAAAACGAGTTATTACATGCATGAAGTCAAGGTTTACGATAGTGCCGGAAATTTAAAAAAGGTCATCTCGGTAAAAAAACTGAATGAAAGATCGGACAGGCTGTTCAACACCCCTTCTCTTTATCAAAAAAGTTTAAAAAAGGCAAAACCCCCAGCCGTAGTTTCCAAGACCAGTGCTAAAAATAGAATCCGTTAAATAAAATTCTGAGTAACGGATTCTATCAGCAAGCTTCTTTCATCCCCTGCATCAAGACAAAGATTCTAGCCACAGTCGATTCAAGGGTCGTTTGACCCTGTGAGAGTGGAACAATGGCAATGAGTTTTTGCTTTGCTGGATTTAATTTAGCCGCTTATTTATTTCACAATCGATTAAAAAGGAATTTATGTTAATGCATTCATCTGTTGCTCACGTTCAAGGGGGATTCGACGATCTCAACCTGATCCATCCCATCCAACGCGCCGTTCGTGAGGAAAAATATACATGTCCAACACCGATTCAAACACAAGCCATTCCGCATCTTTTGCTGGGCCGCGACCTTCTGGGATGCGCGCAAACGGGAACCGGAAAAACAGCCGCGTTTGCTTTGCCCATTTTGCAGCGCCTGATGGAAGATAGAAAATCTCCCGGCCCCAAATCCGTACGGGCTTTGGTGCTGACACCAACACGGGAACTGGCGGCACAGATCAGCGAAAGTTTCCGGGTTTACGGACGTTATTTGAAGTTCACCCACACGGTGGTTTACGGCGGCGTCAACTACCCTCAGCAAATTCGCGCATTGGCGCGCGGTGTGGACATCCTGGTGGCCACTCCGGGCCGGCTTCTCGACCTCCACGAACAACGATATGTCCGTTTGGACAAAGTCGATACGTTCGTTCTCGACGAAGGCGACCGCATGCTGGACATGGGCTTTCTACCGGACATCCGCAAAATATTTGCGGCAACTTCCGCCAACCGGCAGTCGATGCTGTTTTCCGCCACGTTTCCCAATGAGATTGTCCATCTCGCCAAAGATTTCCTGAATGATCCCATCAAGGTCAGCGTCACCCCACAATCGACCACTGTCGAGAAAATCGATCAACGCGTTTTTTTCGTAGAGCGCGAAAACAAAACCGCCCTGCTTGAGACGGTGCTTGAAGACGGCAACATCCAGCGAGCGCTGGTGTTCACCCGCACCAAACATGGCGCCAACCGGATCGT
>JAJDBE010000133.1 GCA_029261515.1 Nitrospinaceae bacterium
CAATATCATCGGCAAGAACCACTTGATGCAGGATTTGTTTCGCACCATCCGCAATCTGGCGGAATTCGACAGCACCGTTCTGATTCAAGGAGAAAGCGGCACGGGCAAGGAACTCGTCGCTAAAGCGCTGCACTTTGAAAGCCCGCGGGCGGAGAAAAAAATGATCACCGTCAACTGCTCGGCATTTTCCGATCACCTGCTGGAAAGCGAATTGTTCGGACACGTCAAGGGCGCCTTTACCGGAGCGGTTCAGGATCGCATCGGCAGGTTCGAAGAAGGCAATCACGGGACGGTATTTCTCGACGAGGTGGGCGACCTCACGGCCAAAGTGCAGGTCAAGCTCCTGCGCGTGATTCAGGAGAAGGAAATTCAGCGTGTCGGCGAAAACATCACACGCAAGGTGGACATCCGCATCATCGCGGCCACGCACAAAGATCTTTTGCGGGAAGTTCAGGAAGGCCGCTTTCGTGAGGACCTGTTCTATCGCTTGAACGTCGTGCCCGTCCACCTGCCGCCCCTGCGCGTACGCAAAGATGACATTCCGCATCTGGCGCGGCATTTCATTAAAAACTGGAAAGGCATGCACAGGAAATCCATTGATAAGATTTCCAGTCCAGCACTGGGAAGGCTGATGGACTACGACTGGCCGGGAAATGTGCGGGAGCTGGAAAACGCCATCGAGCACTCCTCGGTCAAGTGCAGAGGGAAAACCATTGAAGCGGAGGATCTGCCGGCCTACATCACCCCTTCGGGGAAAACAGAAAAAATCAAACGCAAACGCAGCCACACCTCACGGGAAACGGTTTTAAAAGCGCTTGCCCAAACAGGCAATAATCAGACACGGGCGGCACAATTGCTCGACATGCACCGGATCACACTCTGGCGCAAGATGAAGGCATTCGGCATCGAACAATAAAAAAACAGGGAAGCGCATCAACGCTTCCCTGTTTAATAGTGAAAAAACTACTTGATCGATTTGAAAACCGCAGGATCTTCCTTGCCGGTCGCGGAGAGAATCCCCACCGCTCCCTTGGCCACACGGAAAATGCTGTGATCCACCAAAAGGTAATCGCCGGGAACATCGATTTTAAACTCGACAATGGTCGCCCCCGCTGAAGGCACCAGCGTCGTCTGCACGTTCTTGTTGACCGCACCGTCTAACGATCCTTCGACGTGTACCTTGTCAAAAATTTCACCGATGATGTGAAACGATGACGTGCCGTTCGGCCCGATGTTGCCAAAATACACCCGCACTGTATCGCCGGCTTTGGCTTTCAACGCATTGTCACCCACCAACGCGCCGGCCTTACCATTGAACACCACATGATCGGGATGCTCCGCCAGGCCTTTTTCCATAGACAGTTCCAGAACACCTTTTTTGCCGGAAGGCTGGGTGAAGAACTCGCTCTCCATGACATAAAACTCGTGATCCACCTTGGGCAAGCCTTTTTCTGGTTCCACTAGAAGCAGCCCGTACATGCCATTGGCAATATGCGCCGGAATATTGGGTACGGGAGAAGCGCAATGGTAAATGTACAATCCTGGATTCAGCGCTTTAAACTGGAACACCTTTTCCTCGCCCGCCGCAACCAGGCTGACCGCCGCTCCACCGCCCGGACCATTGACTGCATGAATGTCAATATTGTGGGGAAACGTGCTGTCTTTATGATTCGACAAATGGAATTCAACGGTATCGCCCACGCGCACTCGGGCCATGGGGCCTGGCACGGTGCCGTTAAAACTCCAGAACTTATATTGCTGGCCGTCGGCCAGTTCGCCGACATACTCTTTCGCTTCAAAGTTGATCACCACCTTGGCGGGGGCCGTTCGCTTGATCGCCGCCGGAACCTTGGGCGCCGTCGTCAATTCCGCTTTTTCCGAAGCCTGGGCAGGTCCCCCCGCCAATAAACCGAACGCCACCACAGCGCCTATCCATCGTACTTTCTTACTTAAAACTTGTTCTATCATTCACGCCTCCCTAAAATAATTGAGTCATCAGATGTATTGTCTGCTATTTGCAAACAACATAAGTAGAACAGAGCAAATTCCGCGCCAATGGCAAGCCGAAAACCTTTCCCTTTTATTATCAATGGGTTAGAGAAATTTGAGCTAACGTGCATGTACCATTTATGTTGCATTAGAAAAAAGCAATAGCTGGATTGCAACACTGGATAAACTATTGACAGCGGTTTCTCAATCAGATTTAATAGGCTAATTGACCATTTTATAAATAGTTATAAGCCCTTTTGCGAGCGGATTTCAGGCACGTGGCGGGCATTCAGGATATTTTCTCAATGGATGTTTACTGGGAACAATTTAAAACCCCGTTTTTGTGCTTTGCAGGGTTTTCGGGGGTGGGCAAGACCACGCTCTTGGAAGACCTGATCAAACGCTTCAGCGCCGAAGACTTCAGCGTCGGCTACTACAAGCACGATTCGCACCGGTTCAGCGTCGATAAAGAGGGGAAAGATACCTACCGGGCCAAACACGCAGGCGCAGGGATCATCGCCATCAACGACCCCAGCCACTTCGCCCTGGTCGGCGACAACGATTTCAAGCAGTGGACCATCACCCATTCCCTGGAGCAGTGCGACTGTATCCTGATAGAAGGGTACAAGCAGTCTCCCTTTAATAAAGTGGTCTTCCTCGACGCCGAGGGCGCGCTTCCCATCCCCATCGAAACGCCGGGGATCAAGGCCATCGTGCATCAGGGAGTGGTCCGGGAAAAAGAACTGGATCAACTGCAGGTGCCGCTATTTCACCGCGACGATCTTCAAAGCATTTACGAATTCGTCCGCAACCATTTTAAAAGTTGTGCCAGCCCCATTTATGGCGCGGTGTTCGTCGGCGGCCAAAGCAAACGCATGGGCAAACCCAAATTTTCCCTTTCCTATAACGGCATCTCGGAAACCGAACGCATGGTCCAGGTGCTTGGCAAGTTTTGCGACAAGGTGGTGTTCTCTTCCCGCTCGGACCTCGATATGGACACTCTGGCTCACCTGTCAAGCGTCGAGCGGATCAACGACGACCACATCGGCTTGGGGCCTGTGGGCGGCCTGGCGACGCTCATGTCGCGCTACCCGGACAAGGCCTGGATGATCACTGCCTGCGACATGCCGTTTCTCGAGGAGAAAAACTTTGAAGCCATTCTCAAGGCGCGCGATCCTTTGCGCTACGGCACCTTCTTCACGCAGAAGGAACGGCAGGTCGAACCGATGTGCGCTATTTACGAACCGAAATTTATTCTGCCTCTTTTTGAAGCCATGTCGCGGCGGGAGCTTTCGCCTTCCAGGATCATCCGCGATCTGCCGTTCAAACAGGTACAAATTCCCGATGCCGACCGGTATAACTTTATGAACATCAATACTCCAGAGGAGTATGAAGTCGCCCGCACCAAACGCGAGCAGGAGAAACAAGCGCTATGAGCATGATCCACGTTGACGAAGCCAGGGAAACGATTCTCTCCAGAATCGCGTTTAAAGGAGTGGAAAAAATCTCCATTGCAGAATCGCTGGGCCGCGTGTTGACAGAAGACATCGTCGCCCGCCGCAGCAACCCGCCGATGGACAACTCCGCGATGGACGGCTATGCCCTCATAGCCGAGGACATTGAATCCGCCACGCCGGAGAACCCTGTGCGCCTGGAGCTGGGCGAAGAAATCGCCGCCGGCTACAGCGCCCAAACCGTGCTGAAACGCGGGCAGGCCTTCCGCATCATGACGGGGGCCCCCATTCCCCAGGGCGCTAATGCTGTCATCATGCAGGAAGACACCGAAAAAAACGGCAACTCTGTCTTGGTGAAGGACAGAGCCGATGTGGGAGAAAACATCCGCGAAGCCGGGGAGGACGTTAAAACCGGGGAAATGGTGATCGCCAAAGGCGTGCGCATCACCCCGGCGCATATCGGCATGATGGCCGTCGTGGGCCGCTCGCAGGTGTATGTGAGCCAGCGCCCGCAGGTGGCGATTCTGTCCACCGGCGATGAAATCCTGGACCTCGACGAACAGCCGACGGGACCCTGCATCTACAACAGCAACGGTTATATGCTGGCGGCCCAGATCCGCTCTGCTGGCGGCATTCCGGTTTACCTTGGCATCGCCCGGGACACCGAAGAGGATTTGCTGGAAAAATTCCAATGGGCGCTCAAATGCGACGTCGTGGTGTCCTCAGGCGGGGTTTCGGTAGGCGATTACGATCTGGTCAAAGCCAGTCTCAAGAAACTGGGGCAGGAGATGCTGTTCTGGAAAGTCGCCATGAAGCCGGGAAAACCGCTGGCGTTTGGCCGCATCGGCGAAACCCCGGTTTTTGGGCTGCCCGGCAACCCGGTCTCCTCCTTTGTTTCTTTTGAGCAGTTCGTGCGTCCGTCCCTCAAAAAAATGCAGGGATGCACCGACGTCGCCGCCAAGACCATCAAAGCCACCCTGACCCGCACCATTCATAAGAAAGCCGGGCGTCTGCATTTTTTGAGTTCCGTCGTTGATTGGAAAGACGATAAAGTCACGGTCACCCCCGCAGGAGAACAAGGCTCCGGCGTCCTCAAATCCACCGTCCATGCCAATGGATTGTTGATTTTCCCCCTTGATGCCACAGAGATTAAAGAAGGGGCGGAAGTTTCGGTGCAACTGCTGGAATAATATTCGCCATCGCGATAAAAATGTTGTAACTTTACCTTTGTAAAAACAACTGTGTCCTGTACGGCTGAATGGATGAATTCCATATCTCACATTTGAGCTCGCTTAACCTGCACTGGAAGTTCTGAATCTTGCAAACACCCCCCTTGCGCTTAATAATGAAACGAAAGAAAACTCTTACTTGCCTCGCAACGGTTTTTATCGCGCTTCTGTTGCATTCCCCGGCTTTTGCTCAGCAGGAGGAATCCGTTGCCAGCCTGGACCGCATCGTCAGCCAGATCGACTCGATGTTTCCGCCGGTGGAAGGCTATGTGATCGCCGTCGAAGGGGAAACGTTGACGCTCGATCTCAAGCAAGGACAATCGGTCCAAACGGGCGATAAGTTGAAAGTCATCCGTTACGGTAAAGACATCATCCATCCCGTCACTAAGAAAAAGGTGGGCAGAAAGGAAACCGATCTCGGCATGGTGGAGATTCTGGAAGTGCGCAAGGATTTTTCTTTAGCGCAAATGTCAGATCCTTCCATAGAGATTCAGGCGGGGGACGGCGTGCGCAGTCCGTTTCAGAAACTGTCCTTCATCGTCGCGCCGCCCAGGGTGAAAACGAAAAAGAAGGTGGATGTCGACCGCCTGCGCCTGAACCTGGAGAATCGCTTGAACCGGCACAACAGGTTCGAGGTCCCCTCCTTCGAGCTGGGCGTGTGGCTGCTGGAAAACGGGCTCAACACCAAAACCATGCTGGAACCCGGCAACCTCGAACGTTTGCGGGAAAAGGTGCAGGCCGATCTCATTCTCGTTCCCAAAGTGGGCGACGTGAAAGACAAAATGGTTCTCAGTTATCAATTGTTTTCCACCGAGGATGGGTCGCTCAAACAGCAATCGAAAATTTTATCCGACCAATTGCCGATTGCGCCCAAAGTGTCTAAAAAGTTTATCCCAGAGGAAGATGTTCAGGGCAGTTTCGCCAGGCGCGAGGGCCTGTTCAAATTCGTCGGCAAAAACGAATTTCCGTTTGAGATCGTCGATTTCGACATCGGCGATGTCAATGGCGACGGGGTCAAGGAATTCATCGTCATCGATCAATACCGGGTCATGATCTTTGATTATAAGAATGGCAAGTTTAAGCGCCGGGCTCAGGTCAAAACCAGGGAAGGCCTCAACTTTTTTCTGGGAGTGGATGTCGCCGACATCAACGGCAATGGCCGCGACGAAATTTTCGTCACCAATCACATCGGCAGCAAACTCGAATCCTTTGTTCTCGAATTCGTGCCGGGAAGCAAGGGTCCGCAGAAAATCTGGAAAGATGTGAATCTGTATTTCCGCATCATTCACCCGTTTGATTCCAAACCCATTTTGCTGGCTCAGGCGCCGGGGTTTCGCGATCCGTTTCACGGCCCGATAAAAACCATTCAATATACGAACAACCGTTACAGCGACGGTCCTGAAATTCGGACACCCTCCATTTACGGGACAGAATTCATCCTTTATGGATTGACCCAGACCGACCTCAATGGGGACGGCCTGCAGGACACAATTGCGCTTGACACGGAATACCATTTGCGGGTATATTCTGCAAGCGGACGTTTGCTAGTAAAATCAAATGATTATTACGGCCACGACCCAAGAATCATCGATGTAGGGGTAAAAGAGGACATTGCCGGAATAGTCACGCAAGGCGAACCCGTTCAGTTTAAAGGGCGTTTGCAGTTTCTCAAATCCGGAGGAAAGAAGTTCCTGCTTTTGCCCCGGAACCACAGAATCGGCGGGCAATTGCTCGCCAAGGCCGTTATCGTGGAAAATAGCAACCTTGTGGTTCTCAGCCTCACCCAGGAGGGGTTTGAAAAGGTGTTTGAAACCAAGAAGCAGCGGGGTTATCTCGCGGCTTATCAGGTGATGACCCTTCCGGATAGCTCCAAAAATCAGGTTCATATGGCAACTGTGGAAAAAGCCCGCGGATTATCGGGTAAAAAAACCAGCACCATCTACACCTATGACTGGGCAAATTAAGCGGTTTCAGCTTTCAGCTAACGTGTTATAAATAAAGGATTTTATCAAAAACAGAAAAAATAAATATGACAGGAGGTGATGAACGGAGAAGGCGCGGATTAGATTTCCTTAAAAAAGGTTTGATTTATTTTGATTTATAAGCTACACTTTCGATGTAATAATGATTGCCCGCGCGCGGGTACCCCCCTAAACGAGACAGGACGAAACGTTATCTTTATTAGCGTTTTTTTTTAAACCTTCTTGAGAACCATTTCTTTGGAGGAGACAGGTATGAGAAAAAATTTCTTAACAACAGTGGCGATGATGGTTACGGCGTTTTTCGTCGGCACCACGATTGCCGAGGCGGCGAGTGTTGAATTTGGTGGTCAACTTCGACCTCGCTTCGAGTACAACGAACAGGCTGGATTTAACAACTGCGGTATCGACGATGCAGCTGGCGGTTGTGAACGCGGTGGTGATTTTTTCATCAGCTCGCGGATTCGCTTGCATGCCAAAGCCGACATCCTGCCCGACACCAGCGCTTTTATCCAGTTGCAAAGCACTCGTGTTTGGGGTAACGACGTTGGCGGTACCTCTAGCACCCCCGGTGCCGGTAACGCGGCGTTCAGCGCCAGTGATGCTGATGCCTCAGTTGGTGTGCATCAGGCGTATTTCACCCTGAAAAACTTTGCCAGCCTGCCCGCAGACCTGCAGGTAGGTCGGCAGGAAGTTGTTCTCGATGGTCACCGGATTCTCGGTAACACCGGTTGGACCCAGGGCGCACAGACCCATGATGCGGTTCGCGTAACCCATTCCGCTGGCAACCACACCCTGGCTTATATTTTCAGTATGGCCAACGAAGGTGGGCGGTCCATTCCTAATGATAACGATGACATTGAAGTCCACGTTGGTTATGCCAATATGCAGGGTATTCTCGGCGGCGGACTGTCCTTATACTTCGTCGGTTATAACGACAAGTGTGGCGGCGTTGTCGGTGGCGCTTGTGTCAATACCGCAGCCAGCCCGCTGGACAACGACTTCTACACTGTCGGCCTCCGTCAGGCAGGTCAGTTGGTCGGTCTGGATTACCGAGTGGAATATTACTACCAGTTCGGTGATGCAGAAGGCGATGGAACGACGGCTAACGGCACCGCTGGTGTAGGCACCCCTTATGCTGCAGCCAATCTGCTCGATACCGACCGAAGCGCAATGATGTTCGGCGCCCGCATTGGCAAAAAGTTCAC
>JAJDBE010000134.1 GCA_029261515.1 Nitrospinaceae bacterium
CAAGGATTCCACCGCCGGACCCTTGAGACGCATCGCCTGCGAGCGGTCGCCTTCGCCGTCCGCCCCCTGGGTCTGGAAACTGCGGGTGAGCGATTCCGGGTTGTACTGCAGGGGGATGACCCGCTTCACCTGGGACGATTCCGGATCGACCAGCACAATGCCGCCTTTGATCAGTTTGGGAGAGTTTGGGAAAGAGGTCATTTAAAGTTCCTTGATTCTAGGTTTGGTTTGCAAGCCCAGTGGCTTTTCCTTATCCGCGCATTTGGCGCAGGACCCTCCCCCCGGCGTGTGTTGCCCGCAGGCGCATTTGCGCTGGAGTATCCCGCCGGTCAATAAATCCGCTTCGCCCGACATTCGTCTTGAAGGTTCGGCTAATTGCAAGTTCATTGTTTTTGAAACGCCTTCTATTGTTAACGTGTGGTAACGGTGGTTTTAAATTCAGGAACCCTTCTTACATAATTTTTTTCCTTATCGAACCAATGCGAAGTTTCAATTTCTATTTCCCAAACGCCATTGCCCTTGTCTTTCACCGGCGTAATAGTAATAAAAGAGCCAATCAGGATTTTGTTTTTAAATAGTTCTGCCGTAAACCCTCCAATCCTTTCATTTTTCTTAAGCTCGATTTTTGGGTCATATTTAATTTTATTCAAAATGTAGTTGCCTTTATTTAAACGATCCGCCACCTTGATTGCCAATTCGTCGAGTGAAACGCTTTGTTCGGAATCCGACTCCTTCTCGTCCGCAGAATTTTCCGGCGAAGCCAATTCAGCCTGGGGACCCTCTGTATCCTCAGAGGGTTGTTGCCTGAGCTTATCAATGGCGCCTTTAAGTTTGGACATGAGTTTATCCAAGGTTTGGCTTTCGTCTTCTATGATTATCAGTTGCGAAATTAAAATCTCGGCTTCCTCGTTTGTCAAGTCGGCGGGAACGGTATCTAGAAATCGTTGAATTGACGTCTCATTTAATTTTGGGCCGCCACCCGTGTTACTGACTATCGAATCGAGTAACTTTTTAACAGGAGGATTGCCTTTAATCTGTTCCCGTTGTTCGGGGGAAATACTGGAGAGGCCTTCGCCGGTTCCCAATCCCTCTTCCGTCTGCGTGCCTCCTTGATCTCCGGTGGCTTCGCCGCCAGCTTTTCCTTCGCCCTTTCCTCCTTGATCTTCACCGCCGGTCTTTCCCTGTCCACGCGTTTCAATCATATTCTTAAGATTTTCAGCGCGAAATTCGGCGCTTCCATCGACAGAGGAGGCGGCTTCACTCACTTCAAGCAAAGCCTTTAGGTCTTCGTTGGAATAGACGTCCGGGTTGTTAGCGATTTCTTGCAACATTTTATTAGACAGCTCCTGCTGAGCTTCTGTCATATCTGCGCCGCTAGCCGCCTCTTCCAGAAGACTCTTAAGTTCCTCATCCCCCTTTATTCTTTCCTGCAATTCTTTTGGAACGGGAATACCATCTTCAGACATGGCCTTAAAAAGCGCTTCCAGAGGACTTTCATCCGAACCGGTACTGGCCTCCACCCGATCAGAATAAAGGATAACCACCGCAATTAGCGCCAAGGCTTGTGCATGTATCAGCGCCCTATTTTTCAACTTACCGGCTAACTTACTGGCGCCATACGCAAGACCCGTCAACAATGCAGTTAAAGCTGCGACATCCAGCAGCTCTCTTGCCGCGATTGGAAGTTCAATTTCCGTCTCCGGCGCTTCCACTTCGACGTTGTCGTTAGCCGGAGCGGGTAACGGAGTCTCTGGCGGTGGACGATGAGGCTGCTCGACTTCAGGGATTTCGGGTTTGGGGGTGGGTTTTGGTTCGACGTCGGGGACAGATTCCGGCGGCCTGATTCCTTGAGGGGGTCTAATAGTATTCGGAGGTTGTTTCCGTAAATCAGGCGACACTACAATAGGAACGTCTGGCTCCCTGACGCGCTCCTTCTCCTCATCCCGCTTTTTGCCGCACTTATTACACGCTGGTATTTTTTTAAGATCGGACCAGGGCGGCTCGCAATAGTACTGGTAAAGCCCAGGTTCGGTTAATTGAACTATCAACTTTTGCGGCGGGCAACCGGGTGGGTTCATCGGATTAATAAAAGGAATGGGAATGGGTGGTACGGGAATCCTCATCCGAAATACTTCATCGTAACTGAACCTCAACTCGCGCGTGTAGTCTTGTAATTGTTTCCTACCAAGCGTGGCTTGTCTTTTTGCGTCATCAAGGGGTTTAATTTCTCCAATATAAATAATCCTGCCAAGAAGCTTGTCTTCTTCAACCAAGGCCAGGTCAAGCGACGGCGAAAATGGCGGCGTTTCATCTCCAGCCACCACTGGAACCCTACGTTCTGGATGAATATCCGGATTCATAGCCATAAAAACGCCTTGTATTTCAGTATGGGCGATTTGACCCGCTTTCCTGCCACCGGGATCATTCATGCAAATGCCGCAACCTCCCGCCGCGCCCCGTTTCTTCATTTGAAGAAAGGGAACCCCATGGCCTAATCGAGAATTAACCCTCCTGGCCAGTCCGGATTCCGTGGACGGTGCGTTCTGACCGGCGCTATTTCCAACGGGACTTTGCAAAACACGCTGCGCCAATGAATCCGCTTCACGTTCAGAGACAGAATTTTCAGGCATGATTTTCAAACCTTGGGTGTTGCTTGTCGGCATAGAGCCTTGTTGTAACGTATGCGTCAATTCATGGGCCAGTAATTTTTGTCCGCCGTTAGTCCCCGGCGAATAGTGTCCGCCGCCGAACACGATATTCCTTCCCACGGTATAGGCCGAGGCGCCGACGCTGTCCGCCGATTCCGCCGCCCTGCTACCGGTATGCACCCGCACCTGGCTGAAGTCCTGGCCGAAACGCGGTTCCATATAATTCCGCGTGGCGGGGTCCAGAGGCCGGCCCGGCGAGCGCAACACGTCGTGGACGATGGAGGGGGCTTGCGTCATTCCCCCTCCGTCAAAGTTCGCGCGGCGTTGGACCAGTGCGTTCCCCTGTGATAAATTTTCCCGGCCCGCTGGCGCCGTTCCCGATGGATTGGTCATGCCCACAACCCGGTCGGCCACGCGGTCGGCTTCCTGTTCGAACCGGTCGCCGGGTTCTCCGATTCGGAGTTTGGTTTGCAAGCCCAACGGTTTTTCCTTTCCGGCGCACTTGGCGCAAGAGCCACCCCCCGGCTTATGTTGCCCGCAGGCGCATTTGCGCTGGAGCAGGCCGCCGGTCAAAGGTTTCGACCCGCTCTTCGTCTGCCTGGAAATTTCGCCTGTTTCCAAATTCATTTAAAATCCTGATTTATAAAAAAATCTAAATATATTTTGTAACCACTCTTGCGTTTAGATTGAAGTTGATGCATCAAAAAGCAAGCTCAACATTCGATCTTTCGGCCTGCTTAGTAGGTGTAGGTTCTAATTGATTCGCCCATCGTTTAATTTTCTATTCATTCGTTTTTTCAATCGTGTTTGACGCCTTTGGTTATTAAAAAAATACTCTGTCCCTTTGATGCATATTGACCATTGTTTTATGCATGAAATGCACCTACCTGGCTTGATTTCATTTCGGTGCGTCTTTGAGTACACCCGTTCGCTCCAATTCAGGCGCAATGTCTCGGGCAAATTTCTTCGGCGTTGGCGCTGCCAGGTTAGCGGGTACCTTTTTGACTTCACCGGTAGTAATGTGCAACGACACCTTGCTTCCTGGAGGAGTATATTGGCCCGCACGGAAATTCCTGATAATGAAAAAGGACCCAAGGTCTCGCCGCCGATCAAATTTGAAACGCTGATGGCATACGACGCTACAACTGCTCCGCCCGGTACCTTCCAACAAGCTTTCAGGATGATGTGTGCGGTGTCTATCGATAAATGAATCTTGAGTATCCTTGACCGTATTCCCCGTATTCCCGTCACCGGCGGTCCCATACCGTCCGAAATCAAGGCATTTGCTTGCTGTGCAGAAACCGCTTGTCCGCAATTCAGAGAATCGTGAAGGACAGGTATTAGAGACTTCTGTTAAGTACTCTTTGGCGCAATGCCCAGTGTAATCGCCTGGCGGTGTGACCTGCAGTCGAGTAACCGCACCGAGATAGGTTCGATATTTCCCTTTAAGCTCATCCGATTTCAATTCGGCGTGTCCGAATGGCAATATCTCTGCCAGTCGGATACCTGTCGGTTCAGTTTTTGGCTGAACAGGCGGGGGTGATTGCCTGCGCAACACTGGAACACAGGATTGACTACGACTTACATTTGTGGAAACAGGAGACAAACCATGTTTTTCATTACTTTGAGCAAGACGATTTCCTTCTGGTTCAGACTGCTGTACCACATGCGTCAACTCGTGCGCCAAAAGTCTCTGTCCGGAATTCGACTGTGGCGAATAGTGTCCGGCGCCGAATACGATATTCCTTCCCACCGTATAGGCCGAGGCGCCGACGCTGTCCGCCGATTCCGCCGCCCTGCTACCGGTATGCACGCGCACTTGGCTGAAGTCGTGGCCGAAACGCGGTTCCATATAATTCCGCGTGGCGGGGTCCAGCGGTCGGCCCGGAGAACGCAACACGTCGTGGACGATGGAGGGGGCTTGCGCCATTCCCTCTCCGCCAATGTTTGCCCGGCGTTGGACCAAAGCGTTCCCTTGCGACAAATTTCCCCGGCCTGCCGGGGCGCTTCCCGACGGGTTGGCCATGCCCACAACCCGGTCGGCGACGCGGTCGGCTTCCTGCTCGAACCGGTCGCCGGGTTCTCCGATCCTGAGTTTGGTTTGCAAGCCCAATGGCTTTGCCTC
>JAJDBE010000135.1 GCA_029261515.1 Nitrospinaceae bacterium
ACCCAGGCTCTGGTCGATCCGTTGACCAACATTCTGAATCGAAACGCCTACAATCTGACTATAGAGCAAGTCATCCGCGATTTTAAACGCTACAAAGACCCCACCGTTCTGATTGTGGCCGATATCGACAATTTTAAAAACTTCAACGATAAACACGGACATCTGACGGGAGACAGCGTACTGCAATCCGTGGCGGCATCCATCAACAATACATTGCGCGCATCAGACCTGGTATTTCGTTATGGCGGGGAAGAGTTTGTTTTTATTTTAAAAAAGATTTCCTCGAGCCACGCCAAAAGCGTGGCGGATAAAATACGCCAGCAGGTGGAAAGCCACTATTGCCTGAACAAAGGGAAAAAACTGCACACCACCATCAGCATGGGATTGACCGAATTAAAAGAGCACGATACGGAAGAGTCGGTATTTAACAGAGCCGATCAGGCTCTCTATCAGGCAAAATCGAATGGAAGAAACCGGGTCGAAATAGCGGAAGGTTGAACTGTTTTTTGAAAGAGCTGAACGTTATAAGTCGATCTTCCATTCCTTCAATCCGTCAATCGCCTGGAAATGCGTCAAATCATAATGAATCGGCGTGATGGAAATATAATTTTTGGACACCATCTCGCAATCCGTCCCCTCATCCACCTCATCGAACCGCATTTCCCCAGCCAGCCAGTAATAGGTGTTGTTGCGCGGGTCCTCGCGTTTATCGAACGTCTCAATCACTCTTGACTTCCCCTGACGGGTGATGGCCACTCCAATGATTTCGTCTTTCGGAACCGCAGGGACATTGATGTTGAGCGACACCCCTTCCGGCAGTCCCTTTTTTAAAACAGTCGGCACCAGTTTGCGGACAAACTCCGCCGCCGGGCCAAAATCGGGATTTTCAAACGTGTCGAGAGACACGGCAATGGCGGGAACTCCCATGATGCGCGCTTCCGTCGCCGCGGAAATAGTGCCGGAATAGATCGCGCAGGTCCCCAGGTTGCCACCCAGGTTAACGCCGGAAATCACCAGGTCGGGAGCTTTCTCAAGCAAAACCGTAAGAGCAATTTTAATGCAGTCCGCCGGCGTTCCGTTGACGGCATAGCCGATGAATTCGCCATTTTCCACCACCTTGCGGGTCTTAAGCGGAACCGACAAGGTGATCGCGTGCCCCACCGCGCTTTGCTCGGTTTCCGGAGCCACCACGATGACCTCGTCTATTTTCGCGATTTCAGATCGCAAGGTTCTAAGCCCGGGAGCGTTGAAGCCATCATCATTTGAGAGAACGATCATAGAAAATAAAAAAGGAGGTGGGAACTGAAAGCCCCCGCCTCCTTTTATTGGGGTTGAAAAAAATCTGCAACGGTAGGGTGCACAGGCTTTCCAGCCTGCGTTATGGCACAGCCTGGAAAGGCTGTGCTACCGGGGGCAAAAACAATTTTTCTAGGCACCCTTAATTTTGCGATTCAAAATACTCCAACGACCCTTTGGGATCGGGCTTCATCCCCTTGGAGCCTTCGGTCCAGTTGGCCGGGCAAACTTCGCCATTTTTTTCATGGTATTGCAGCGCTTCCACCATTCTCAACGCTTCATCAATGTTTCTTCCCAAAGGCAGGTTGTTGATCAGCTGATGCTGAATGATTCCATTTTTATCGATCAGATACAATCCGCGGAAAGCCACGCCGATGTCCGAAAGAACGTCATAATCCTTGCAGATCTGTTTGGTCACATCTCCCACCAATGGATAATTGATCTGGCCCAATCCGCCTTTTTTACGGTCCGTGTTTCTCCAGGCCAGATGCGAGAACTTGCTGTCTATGGAAACTCCGATGATTTCGGTATCTTTCTTTTTGAAGTCATCGGTTTTCGTGCTGAAGGCGATGATTTCGGTCGGGCAGACAAAAGTAAAATCCAGGGGATAGAAAAACAGAATGACATATTTTCCGCGGTAATCCGACAGTTTGATCTGCTTGAAACTGCCATCGGGCATGACCGCATCGGCAGTAAAGTCAGGTGCGGGTTTAGACACTAAATTGGGCATATGGTTTCACTCCTAATGAATAAGATGTTTTGGAAAGGCACTAATCTAACACAAAATTCTCGATTTGTTCAAATCTGATATCGGGGAAAATGGACCCGAAACCGACCCGTTGATCCCAGGTTCGGGAGGACAAAACGACAGGTTTCTTGACAGGCCCCGAAGGGCTATTTACAATGAAAAGGTTCCCAAAGGGTTCTCTGTTTCTCCCTAAAACCAAAGTATTAGCTAATTTTCGAATAAAGATTTAAACAATGGAATCCCCTGAAATTCGCAGCCGGCTCTCCTGGGCCATATGCCTGACGTTTACCGTCCTTTGCGTGGAGGTAGCGGGCGGCATTCTGGCAAACAGCCTGGCCCTCTTAAGCGACGCCGCGCACATGTTTGCCGATGTCTTCGCCCTTTGTCTCAGTTGGTTTGCCCTCAAAATTGCCAGCCGGCCTTCGACCCGGACCAAGACCTACGGCTATCACCGGATGGAAATTTTCGCGGCCTT
>JAJDBE010000136.1 GCA_029261515.1 Nitrospinaceae bacterium
AGCAAATCGATTTCCGATTCGGTCAAGTCCCCGCCCTGGCCGAGGATGGAAAGCAGCGGCGCGCGGAATTTCGAGTTTTTCGGGTTCTGCAGAAATGCTTTCAAGTAAATCTTGAGAGCAGCGGCTTCTTCCCGGCCAATGGAATAAAGGTAATCCGCATACTTTCGCACCACCAGCCCGCGAAACCGTCGCGCCTGACCGGGCAAAAAGTAGGCGGACTCGGTGAAACGCAATAGATTTTCAAAACGCCGGGTGGTTTCTTCCTGATCGTCCAGAGGGCCGACGTCTTTCAGAGAGTGAAAGGCATTTTGAATTTTCTGTTCGCCAATCATTCCATAGGCTAAAAATCCGATGAAGGTACAAATCAAGAGAAGCGCCCACTGGATCAGGGCGTCGTCGAACTCCACCTGCGGCATGGCGACTTCGTGAATCAGGAAAAGTACGGAATAGCCGAAGACCACCAGAAGCATCAGCGAAATTCCCGTGCGAACAAGAAAATATTTTAGAGTTTGCAGCATGTTTTATTGATGTTCCGGCTCCGGGAAAAACCCAGGAGAGAACGCTTTTTGGGAAAAATCGTCTTCTTCCGATTCAGGAACTTCCGGCGGGGGATTGAGGTCCAATTCTTCTTTTACAGCCACGGGGATCGTTTCCAGGGAAAACTCATTCGCAAGATAGCCGGTGCGGACATCCACCGTTTCGAATTTGATACCTGTCGGAACGGGAAACTTGACCTTGGTTTTGCCCTGCAGCGCCTGTTGCATGAAAAAGACCCATATCGGCACCGCCGCCCGGCCCCCTGTCATGCCTTTGTTCGAACGGTCGAGCATCGATTCATTGTTGTCATAGCCCACCCAAACCGAAACGGTTAAATCCTTGGTGAATCCATTGAACCAGGCATCTTTAAAATCATTGGTGGTTCCGGTTTTTCCCGCGGCGGGATGGGTAAAACCCATTCTGCGGACGCCATAACCGGTTCCCCCATCCACGACTCCCTGCATCATATCCAAAAGTGGATAGATCAGTTTCTGCGGGAACCGTTGAATGCCCTGGTAGTAATGTTCATAAAGCCGGTTGCCGTGAAAGTCCTCTATCTTCTCGATAAAATAAGGCTCGTTGTAAATCCCAAGATTGGCGATAACGCTGTATGCCGAGGCCATTTCCATGGGGGAAACCCCGGAGGTCCCCAACGCCAGGGAAAAATGCTTGCCCAAATGACTTTTGATGCCGAATCTGCGGGCGGTTTTGATGACCTGCTCCGGTCCCATTTGCTGCACCAGTTTGGCGGAAACCACGTTGATGGATTTCATCAGCGCTTTTTTCAGGATGATATCGCCTTCATACACTTCGCCAAAGTTTTTGGGTTCCCAGGGATCGTTGCCCTGGATTTCGATGGTGAAAGGTTCGTCTGTTACCTTGGTCGCTGGAGAATAGCCAAGAGTCTCCATGGCGGTCAGGTAGACAATGGGTTTAAAAGAAGAACCCGGAAGCCGGTTGTTAGACATTGCCCGGTTGAACTGGCTGAAAGAATAATCCCGGCCTCCCAGCATGGCCCGCACGGCGCCGCTTTTGTTTTCCACCGCCACCAACGCCGCCTGCAAAGGGTCCTGGCCCGGCATTTTATCCATTCTCTCCGCCAACGCTTCGAGGTGCGACCGGGCGGCTTTCTGCGCCAGGGACTGATACCGATTGTCCAGAGTGGTGTAGATTTTCAATCCGCCAAAATGGACAAACTCCTTGCCATAATCCTGTTCCAGTTTATCGATGATGACGTTGAGAAAATAAAAATTGGGGTTGGAATTGGTCTTTGGCTTCAACAAATCCAGTGGAGACACAAGGGCTTCCTGCCTTTCCGCTTCGGTAATGATCCCTTCCCGAACCATGCGCTTGAGAACGTAGCTGGCGCGGTTCATCGCCCTTTCCAGATTGCTGAAAGGGTTGGCGCTGTTCGGGGAATTGGGCAAGCCGGCCAGCAAAGCCGCCTGCAACAGTGTCAGGTCCTCGGCCCGCTTGCCAAAATAAACCTGCGCCGCCTCTTCAACGCCATAAGCGCCGCTGCCGAAATAAATCTGATTGCTGTAGGCTTCGAGAATTTGATCTTTAGAAAAAGTCGCTTCGAGCTGCAGGGCGATCAGCAATTCTTTAATTTTGCGGACGAAGTTGCGTTCAAACGAAAAAAACAAATTTTTGGATAACTGCTGGGTGATGGTGCTGCCGCCCTGAATGACGCGCTTGGCCCTGAGATTCGCGTAAAACGCGCGCACCAATCCCAAGTGATCCAGACCGTGGTGATCATAAAAATGGGAGTCCTCCACCGCGATGATGGCTTTTAAAAAATAGGGTGAAATATCTTCAATGGAAACGGGCCGCCGCTCGCCAAGGATCTGAATGCGTTCCCCGTCGGAAGAGTATATTTCGGTTGGCAGGCTGAGATTGATGCTTTCAAGGTTATCCGGAAGCTGAGGCAGATCCTTGCTGAGATAAAAATAGGTCCCGGCCCCGGCCAACACCATGAGCAGAGCCAGGGAATAGAAAAAGAAAAAAAACTTTTCCACCAAAGGGCGGGTCGTCAAAAGGCTTCTCCAGAAGGAGTCGTCAAGGAGGTCAAATCGCCCGTGGCATTGTCACCATCGGTCTTTTCAATTTGAGACAGCATGTTGTAGGCAATTTCGAGCGGAACCGGAATCATGAGAACGCCGGTATAGTAATCGGTATTGTACTCAATTCCGAAAACCATGTGGTTTGGAGAGCTTGAGCCCGGCACCTCCTCTGCAATGCCGATCCGGGTCACGTGATAATCTTTGCCAAGGAACCAGCGCGGTTCCGGGAAAACAGATTTCTGAGTTCTTGGGTCCAGAGTTTCGATGACGGAAAGCACCTGGTCCTTGGAAAAAATCCGTTGCGTTTGAAAACCCATCTCCTCCAACTGCCCGCGTTTGATCGTCCGGGTGGACTGCACTTCATACAAGGTGTCCACGGAAAGAAAGATTTCCCGGATAGGAATCCCCTGTAAATTCAGGAACCCGATGGTGATCCAGGGACCGAAGCGTTTCAGCAGGACTTTATTCCAGTTTTGATCGGAATCGACCTGAATCAATTCATAGGGGGATATGATCCGCTCGGACCAGGGACCGGGAAAATCGAAATACAGCTCGAGGAATTTTTTCCGGGAAACCATGAGCGGAAACGCCGGTTCCACCTTTTCAAATAACTGTTTAAAGGTTTCTATCGAATCGGCGGATTGTTCCTGCAAGTCCCGAATGGATCGGATGGATTCGATTTTGGTCTGGGCGACGATGGCCTGGCGGTCCCGCTCCCAGATGCGGCCCAGCTGCGGGCGTTTGTGATTTTGCCATTTAAGATAATGCCCGACACCGCTCTCAAAAATTTTCCCGTAAAATTCCAACGCAGCGAGTCCCAGGAGGACCGCAATGAGAATCATTCCTTGCCTTCGCCTTAGCACGCCGGCAGATTTCACAGAGTTATCTCACCGTCACTTTTTGGACCGATCGGGTAATCATTTTCAGCTTGTCGATTTTTTCCTTATAAACTTTTTTATCGAGTTTTTTTCGACCGGGCTTTTTTTTTTGAGGTCTTGTGTTTTTTTTTATGGACCGCTTCGCCAGCTTTTTTGTAGCGGCGGTTTTTTTCACACGGCCCGTGGTTTTTTTAGTTTTCTTGGCGGCGGTTTTGGTTTTTCCTTTTTTTGCTTTCAGGGCTTTGCCAATATTCCCCAGGGAATTTTTCTGCAACTCAGGATCCATCTTGCGAAAAAGGGACAGCAGTTTCTTTTCCGAATTGTTAATGGCAAGAAATTCCTGACGAGAAGGTTTTCTCAAGCTGATTTGTCCGGAACGGAAATCAACCGATTTAACCTCCGTTGAGGACGAGTTTGCATTCAGCGCCTTTATAGGCGAAATGAAACTTTTACCCACTTCAGTCGTGAGCAGGTTTTCCAGAGACAGGTTTCCCAATTTGGCTATTTTAACCAGAACAGAAACCGGGGCATCTCTTTCTCCCCCTTCATACCGAACATAGGTCCGGAAACCAACTTTAAGGATATCCGCCATCATGGATTGAGTGCAACCCAACTCTTTGCGGATCGTCCGCAGATTTTTAGCCAATATTGACATCAAACCATCTCCTTATGCATTAAAGTGTCCAACTCCGCTATTATAAACAAAGGTTCGTTTCTTTTTCAAACGGTATTCCTGTTATAAAATTTTTACTTTGTCTCTTTGGAAGCTTTTGCCCCCAGGAAATAAAATAAATGGCACTGCGATCAACGGTTGAGGACTTTCGCGGCTTCTTTGGCAAAATAAGTCAGAATCATCTGAGCGCCGGCACGTTTGATACTCAATAGTATCTCCATCATCACCCGTTCGCCATCCACCCAGTTATTCGCGGCAGCGGCCTTCACCATGGAATATTCCCCGCTGACGTTATAAGCCGCGACTGGCACCTGAATTTCCTGCCGGACCCGGCGGATAATATCCAGATAGGACAGCGCAGGCTTTACCATGATGATATCCGCGCCCTCTTCAATGTCCTGCAACACTTCCCGGATGCTTTCATCGCTGTTGGCAGGGTCCATCTGATAAGATCTGCGATCCCCAAATTGCGGCGAGGAGTCGGCGGCTTCTCTAAATGGGCCATAAAATGCCGAGGCGTATTTGGCGGCGTAGGAAAGAATGATGGTGTTTTCATGCCCGGTCGTATCCAGAGCCTTACGTATCGCCTGCACCCGCCCGTCCATCATATCCGATGGCGCGACAATATCGGCTCCGGCCTCGGCATGAGTGTGCGCCATTCTGGACAACAGCTCCAGAGTGGCATCGTTTAATATCTTACCCTCTTCCACCAGCCCACAGTGGCCGTGATCGGTATATTCGTCGATACAAACATCGGTGATCACGATCATATCCGGGAAAGCGAACTTGATTTCCCGCACCGCACGCTGAACAATTCCTTCCGGGTTATAGGCTTCGGAACCTTGTGCGTCCTTGTTCGCGGGAATACCAAATAGAATGACGGCTGGGATGCCCAATGTATAGCTTTCTTTCACTTCTTTTAAAAGCATGTCGATGGAACAGCGGTAGACCCCAGGCATGGAGCCAATCTCCTGCCGCACACCTTTGCCCTCGCAGACAAACAAGGGATCGATCAAGTCATCCACCGTCAGGTGGGTTTCGCGAACCAGACGCAAAATTCCCTGATTTGCTCTCAACCTTCTATATCGATGGATCGGAAAGGGCATAAAAAAAGAAAAAGATACGTCTATCTGTTGTCAAAAAATCGGAGCTTTTATAAAGAAGCTCTACTGGAAACCAAGTGAGGTTTGCCAAGGTTAGCATAGACCCAGGCAAGCATCAACTCATTGAATACGTTGCAGACAAAATGAGTCCTCAAAAAGAAAAAATACCGTCATTTTTTTCATGACGCCAGCTTTTTGACACATTTTTTGAAAACAAAAATGGAAACCGACAGCTTATTTGACTCTCCGTTAAATCTCCAATTCTCTAAACTTGTTTAAACAGAAAGGATTGAAAGATTTGAAGATAGGAGTTTGACTATGGCACAACTCTTGCTCTCTTAAAGCTTGTTTTCACAGGTTCCGATAAGTTTGAATGTCCGTTAACCATTTTTTTGAGGAGAGCGCTGTCATGGATTCCTTCGATTCCCATTTGGATAAGGCTTACGAACAACTCAATGAAGCGATCATGAAAGCGATCGTGTCCTCTGAAGATGTCAAATCGGTGCTCAACGATTTCAAGGACAAGGATATGATCAACAACCTTGCGGTTTTGAATTTGATCCTCAGTCTGGAGGAACTTTCCGACCTGGTTTTCACCAAGGATGGTTCTTACAAGCTTGAGCAGACGAAAAATGAAACGACCGACCCTGAGCCGGAAACACCTGCGGAAAAACCATCACTTAACCCTTACGTTGTGGACGGGGAACAATTGAGCCCCAATGAAGTTCTTTTTGAACGATTTTATCAGGATAAGTTTAATGAAAAGGAATGGATGAAAAAATTCAAGATCCAACTCTGATAAAAACTAGTTGAAGGAGGGGAAAGTTCATCTTTTCCTTCCCAATCGGCAATTTTTGCCGCTTGCCTGCCTGGTATTTAGTATTATCTACGCCTTCGCCTATTTCTGGAATATTTTGGAATCGCAGGAAATGTATTTGATCTGCTTTAAGGGAACGACAATGATTTCCCCGGCAGTCGTGATTTCAAACAACTCCAGATCATCACTGAAACCGTGTTTTTCCGTATTTTCCCACTCCAGTTCCTTGTTATCGACAAACACCACCTTCAGCCGGTACAGCATGCATTCTCCTTTTCCAGTTCGATCCGTAACTCAAAAATAGACTTCAATTCGGCAAACTCATCATTTCAAATTTCTTCGACAAGGGATTTCCGAGATAATCCTCCACATAGTTCTTCAAAAACCACTTTTCATATAATTTTCGGTTGGATAGATTAGAATTTACTTTTTGCAGCACCTTGAAGGTGCAACGAGGAAATTTTGCCTTAAAGTCATCAAACGATTCCCCAGCGATGTCTCTCTCGTCGTTGGCTGATTTTTCCATAATCACTTTAGGCAAATACACCCGGCTTTGCCCGGTCAATCGCTTCGCCACGTCGCTGAAGGTCAAGAGCGTGGTGCAATTGGAATCTCCTCCCAGCGTATCGTTGGGAACGTACAGATATTTGGCGCGATTGGGCCGGAGCATCGTTAAAACTTTATAAACATTGCCCGCCATCACCACTGTGTCGTTTTTTTCCAGCTCGCAGTCGTCCAGCACCTTGATGATTTTCTTGCGATTCAAAAAAGAGGTGATATCCGATTCGGTGTGAATCATCATCGTGTTGGGAAGATTATATTCATAGACCCTTCGAGCTTCTTCGGCCAAGTGTTTTTTGCCATAACGCATCAATGCCGTCGTATCGGGGTCGATGTATTTAAGCGGCGTGAGGCAGCCCATCCACAAGAGACAATTCTGATTGACCCTGGAAATCAAACGGGCGTCACGCGACATGGTGTCCGGCCCCAAAGAATAAAAATTGGCCGAGGTCACGGCAGGACCGTCCAGGATTTTCAAGACCTGATCGGCTGTCGGGCCATTGGGCATCATCTTCTTCCTGGCCTCGCCAAGCGTAATAACCGACAACTCAAAATTGATGCGTCCGGGGTGCCGTTCCGCCAGCTTGTTGATCCGTTCCGGGTTCACATAACCCACCGTGAACATGGTGATCTTTTTATCGGTGGTGTCGAGAAACTCCTCGATCCAATCCATCGCCCTAGGGTGAAGCGGGATGTCGGTCCACTCCATGTATTCATTGCCGCCAAGCACCCAGGATTCATCAGCTTTCGAAGGGAAATTGCGGATTTCATTTAAGATAAACTGCCAATCCTCTTCCGTTGTCCGGGGAGTATCGAACGTGTTGCGGTAGCTGTGGTCCTTTTCATAACAAAAGGTGCACTTGACCGGGCAGGTTTTCCCCAGACTGATAGGAATCTTACGGTCCTTGATCTCCGCCCTTAGAATGTTGTGCATCAGCTCTTTTTCCACCGGCTACGCTCCTTTATTTCTCACTTTAAATTCCTGAAGATGGGAAAAACTTTGTGCGGCGCGTTTACTACCAATCCTTGAAAGCCTCCATCAACTGCTCGTCTATCGGAACCTGAGCTTTTCTGTCGTCATCCAATTCGCGGATCAACTGATTCAGGTGAACCGCGGCGCAACCCATATAGGCGATGCTTTCCTGTTGCTTTTTGAACTTTCCAACTTTCAATTTCTTTTCCAATTCTTCCAGATGTTTTTCATCAAAAGGATGAATCGACGCGGTTTTCTTAAAAGATACAATCGCCTCACTGAATTCTTTTTGCTCGTGGTGAGAAAGACCAATTTTCAAACTTTCCTGCGCCTCTCGAACTTCTTCAATGGTAACGGGACTTTCCTGCATCGACACACTTCTCTCCTGATTGAATGAACTCTGGAATTTATAAGCTTAATAGACTGGCAAAAAAATAGACACCCATTCGGCCCCATAATCCTGCGCATGGATCAATACGCGGTTGAGGAAGATCAGGATTCTATTCAAAGGCCTTGGGATTTCAAAGCCATTTTAGCATCCTACCGGCAAATTTTGTCAAGAAGTTAGACAGTGCGGGGGAAAAGAAAAAGACGCGCCAGAAGGGGCAAATAAAAAAAGGTCGAATAGACCTCTATTTATCTCTGACCCGAAGAAAGGAGAAAGACTCCCACTAGTAGGCAAAAATCGGGCGTGCTTAGGCTGAAAACGTTGGCAGGTTCCTCCGCCTCCCATCGGAGGCGGGATTTCATCCATAAAAAAACCGACTACTCTTTTTCTTCTACGTTGTCAGGTTTCACCTGCTGGCCGTGCGGGAACTTATTTTCCATGGAACAGGAAGTCATCACCATAAGGCCGATCGTCAAAATTAAAAAAGCCACTACTTTTTTCATCCACCTCTCTCCTTTTTAATTTGCTGGGTATGAAATCAAAAAACCCGGAACTCATTGTTTTTTGAATAAGCTTTTTATCAATATTTTTTTAACAATTCAATGAATTTTTTGCATTTTTTCCCTACAATCCAACCGAGAAGGTATTTATCAACTCTCAGGCAAAAGGAATTGCTGTGCCGGAACCTAAGGATCTCGATGCGGAAAAAATAAAGAATAACCGCAAAACCGTCCTGATCGGCTCTGAAGTCCTTGTTTTTGATGCCGTCGATTCGACGAACACCCTGGCCAAGAAGTATCTGCAACAAAAAGTTCAGGAGGGTCTCGTGGTCATCGCCGATTCGCAGACCCAGGGCCGTGGCCGGCTGGGGCGAAGCTGGCATTCGCTGCCAGGGATGGGGCTCTACCTTTCAGCAGTCCTGAAACCCCGTGTGGCCCCGGAGCACCTATCGCAATTGACCCTACTGGCAGGTGTGGCGGCAGTGCTTACGGTCAATGAATTTACCAGCCAGAAGGTCCGGTTGAAATGGCCCAACGATATTCTTATAAACGGGAAAAAGCTGGCGGGGATTCTCTGCGAATACTGCGTTTTCGACAACGGCGATACCGGAGTGATCCTCGGCATCGGCATTAATGTGAATCACACCGCCTCCGATTTTCCCGAAGAGTTACGCACCACCGCCACCTCGCTCCTGCTGGAAACAGGCCATCGGATCGACCGTCTGACCTTGACCCTTTCCCTTCTCGAGCACCTGGATCAGCAGTACCAGGCCTACCTTCTCGGCGGAGAACAAGGCGTTATCCGCCAGTGGGCCGAACACACGGATATGTTCGGCAAAAAGGTGCGGATCACCAGAGGCCGGGAGAGTATCACCGGCACGGCAACGGGTCTTGACTCATGGGGGAATTTGTTGCTAAGGACCGAAACAGGAGAAGAGATGGCGTTTGATTCCGGGGAAGTCAGTCTCGACCTTTCAGGGTAAAACGTCGGCCTGTTCCTTCAAGCCGGGATGGAGGACAATCGGGTATTTAAAAGGATTTGAATATCCCGATGCTGAAGAACACATTCGGGCTGCTATCCCGCCGTCCAACGGGCCAGAGATGGTATTCCCGGATACTGAGAACCGGGTACTCGTAGGTCGTCTGGTCCAGAGGCCGGGACTCTTTTCTCTCCACCCTGCCCACAGCGGTGATTTTTCTCCCTCGGATAAAAATCTGCTCATCGACGATCTGATCGCTCAACAGGATAAAGCGCCCTTCGGTCTGATCGTCGAGTTGCGGTTCCATACGGAAACCCAAAGGCCGTTGCAGAACCTCCACCCAACTACCGCTGGAATCGTTCCCCACACTGACAACCGTGCCGCCAAACAACACCGATTTCCCGGTATAGCGTTCCGTATTGCGCTGCAAATCCCCGAACAGGACATTAGGTTCTGCCTCTTCAATCACCGCCTTGGAAAGAACGGAGCAGCCTGTCATGAAGAAAAAGGCGGCAATCAGCAGGCTCAGGTTTCGTTTACACAGCATAGCATTCATTCCCGAATCGTATTCTCATCAATGGTGGTGATGATGCCGGCGGTAGTAGGGATAAAAAGGGCTATAAAAAGGACTATAAAAAGGGTCATAGTAATAAGGGTAGCGATAATAGGGATACGATGTGTATTCTTCCTGTAAATGTAGCTCTTCGGCCTCGATGACCGGGAAACGGTATTCCCTGTCCCCGACCTTGCCCAACTTACTTTCCACAACTTTGCCCGCGCCGACAATCTCGCGGTCCTTGGCGTACACTTCCGATTCCAGATAGCCCGGTTGACGGAAGATGAACCGCCCCATCGTTTCATCGCCGGTGGCGACATAGCCGAAAGAATCGACCGATTTCTGCACCACCTCGATTTCCGTTTCCTCCGGCAGATTGCGGGTTTCCACGATGGTCCCCCCCAGCAGGACTTTCTTTCCAACGTAGGTTTCGGGCGCTTGCAAAAGCTGAGACACGCTGACGCCGGGGTCCACATTTTCACGCAGTCCCTTGGAGATGGGATGGGCACAACCGATACAGAGGAGGAGGGTCAGAGAAATAAGGGTTCGCATAGGCAACACTCCTGTTCTGGAGATTTCCGTGGAATCGAGTCTCAATTATACACCGTTTCGGCAATGCCATAATATCTGTTTCGGGTGATATTTCTCACAGTCTGCCCGGTGGATCTCCACGGGAACGGCATGAAATATGGTAAAATTTTTGGGTAGAGTTTCTATTTTCAATCTGTTTCTTCTCCCCCTGCATGAGCCAGACGAAAAATTATTACAAAATCCTCGGTGTCGAAAAAACCGCAACGTTCGCGGAAATCAAAAAACGTTACCGGGAACTGGCGAAAAAGCACCATCCCGACGTCAACAACAGCAGCCAAAAGGCGGAAAACAACTTCAAAATCCTTTCCGCCGCGTATCAGGTACTCAGCGACAAGAAAAAACGCAAGGAATACGACCAGCAAGCCAGCTATCGGAAAAGTACCTCGTCACGGCAGGATCGGCAACGTTCCTGGACCGATCCAGGAGACGATTTCAATTTCCGCGGCCAAAGAACCGAATATCAGGATGATTTTCGCCGAACCACCACAGAGGAAGAGCAGAAATACGACCCCGACTTTCCGACGCGCGGCTTCGATCTGCAATTCATGCTCGAACTGCCGCTGGTCACCATCGCGCTGGGCGGAACGGTGCCTTACAGCTACGAAAAATACGTTCAGTGCCAGGATTGCGAAGGAACCGGAAGCGACAGTGAAGGAACCTGCGCCACATGCAAGGGCAAACGACTGGTCGTCCAACAGGCCACTGTGGATGTCAAAGTCCCTCCGGGAGTTGGAGATAAGTTCACTCTCCGCATTCCGAATGAAGGTGGGGAAGGCAAAAACGGCGGCCCGCCGGGAGACCTGCTGATACAATTCATTACCCAGCCGCACCCACGGTTCAAGCGGCGGCAAAGCGATATCTACGCCGAAGTCCCCATCAGCCGGGAACTGGCGGAAAAAGGCGGTTCTCTGGAAGTAGAACTATTGGATTCGGTTCAGACCATTCGGATCGAAGAAGATACGCTGACCGGGGAAGAACTGCGCATACCCGGCCAGGGCGCCGGAATTAACTGGGGGAAAAAACGCGGCGATTTTATCGTCAAGTTCAAAATCGAGGATGAATGACACCGGTCCCGAAGTTTATCTTCCTGATTGTGCTAGTAGTTTTCATCCTTATCGTTCTGGCTGTTTTTCTCGATCGCCGGAAACCCGCGAAAAAAACCAGGCCCCGAACCCGCAAGAAAACCCTTCCTGCCAAGAAGAAATCCGCTCCCTCAAAAACCGTACAGCAAATCCCCACTGAAGCCAGCTTGATGCGTCAGCAAATTGTCGATCTGATAAAAAACGACCCGGAAAGGGTGCGTCAGGCAGTACAACGGTGGTTACGGGAAAAGTAAAAAAAGAAGGAAACTAAGATTAACCTTTGGCCTTGCGGGCTTTCACCTCTGCGGCATGTGCTTTGGCTCTGGCGCGCATGGCGGCTTTTTCCGCATCGGTAAAATCTTTTCTGGGGGTGGGCTTGGGAGTGCCGCCACCGGATGCAACTTTAGCGGCTGCCGGTTTCGGCGCCGCAGGTGTATCTCCTGCTGGAGCGGTTTTGGTGTCGGCAGTGTCCGCCGGTGCAGCGGCGGCTTCCGCAGCGCCTTCATCAGCTTCTTGTCCTACCGGAGCAGGCGGAGCCTCACCTTCCTTACGCACCAATCGCATGGAAGACCAGACATCCATGTTGGGGTACGGCGTGTCGACGCCGATTTTTAGATCCATGCGGATAATTTTTTCGTTGGAACATTCGGCGATCCAGGTATTCGACGCTCCGCCTGGGGCGAAGATCGGGTCCAGAGGATAGTTTGTGCCGTTCTTATCCATCAACTGCTTGGTCCCGGTCTTATCAAATAAAGTCATGGACTCAGCCTTGGTGGGGATGCGCCAGTTGTCGTAACCGCCGAATTGATCTTTGTTCTTGTTGACCCAGTCCACGTATTCCCGGTGCGCCGGCCAGGTGTAAAACTTGTGCATGTCCAGCCAGGCGTCGGTTTTTTTCCACATCAAATCGGTGTTGGGATCGGTGATGGTGCCATCGCCGTTATCGACCAAAGGCTTTTTCGGAGGCGCTTCTTTTTTAGCCGCGGCTTTAGAAACAGGTTTGGGTTTTGCAGGCGCTTCTTTAGGGTCAGCGGAATCTGCTACGGGCTTTGGGGTGGCGGCCTCACCTGCTGGCGTTTCGGCTGCTTCTTTTTTTTCAGGCGAGGTTTGCGGGTTATCCATTATTTCAAGTTACGGTTAAAATCAAATTAATGCGAGGGTTTGGATTCAATGGGAGTCCAGTTGCATCCTTCTAATATCTGGCTCAAATCCGTTCCCGTCTGGGTCAGCTTGTTCAATATCTCTCCAAGCTCCGTCGCCGTGAACTCATCCAACCGGATCATAAAACTTTCCCGGTAGTTGGCGGCGTTATTGCGAATCCAATCGACGATGCTTTTCTCTTTATTCTCTTCTGGTACTTCGGATTGCTTGCGCCCCAATAGATTGGTTTGCGACACACGAATGATTTCACAAATTAAATCGTCTTTGATTTGACTCATTGAAATCTCTCTTTACTTATGAATTTCCGTCTTGTAAACGGAAAAAGGTGCATAATTTATAACTATTTCTCCGGGTTGTCAATTCGCAATTCCCGCAGTCACCATTGCCCAGAAAAAACAAATAGTTATATTAAAATTCTCCGGCGGATACTACCCACTCCTCATACACTCTATTTTATATCAGTCTGCTAACCGGGTCCAAACAAATAATTAACGAAAAACTCATTCGGTCAACGGTTTTTGGGGTCCAGCGCATCCCGAAGTCCCTCTCCCAGAAAGTTAAAAGACAAAATGGTCAAAAAAATCGCCAGGGAAGGATACAAAATCAGGTGCGGATAAAACTTGATCGCCGTCCAGCCTTCGTTGGCCAGAGTGCCCCAGCTGCTGGCCGGAGGCGCGATTCCAAGACCGATAAAGCTGAGGGTGGACTCCGCCAGAATAGCCACCGGCACACGAAAACTGACGGTAACCACCAGCAAACCAATAATATTGGGAAGGATTTCGCGCACCAGGATGCGCCCGTGTCCCGCCCCCAGGGCGCGGGACGCCTCCACAAAGGGATATTCCTTGATGCGCAACACCTCACCGCGCACCAGGCGCGCCACCGTCACCCAGCTCACAATCGTCAACGCGACAAAAATCCCCGTCACGCCCCGGCCCATCACCACGGTGATCAGGATAATCATCAAGAGATCGGGAAGCGCAAAGACCACATCGACAATGCGCATCATCAGGTTGTCGGCTTTGCCACCGATATACCCGGAAATCGCCCCATAGCCCATGCCAATGAACGTCGCCAGAAGAGTCGTCACCACGCCGACAAACAACGAAACACGGGCGCCATAGATCATGCGCGAAAACAGATCCCGGCCCAGGCTGTCGGTTCCCAGCCAGTGCAGGGAATTGGGCGACGCCAGAGTGTTCTGCGTGTCCTGAGTTTCATAAGAAAACGGAGCCACCCACGGCGCGAATATTGCGGACAGCGTGACGATCAAAAGGAACACCGCGCTGAGCCGGGAAGACAACGGAATTTTTTTCACAGTCTCCCTCTACTTTTCCAATGAAACTCTTGGATCGAGCCAGACGTAAAGCATGTCCACCACGATATTGGCCAGAACAATGAGCACCGCATACATCAGCGTCACTCCCATAATGAGGGGATAGTCGCGGTTGGTCACGGCGGTGATAAAAAAACTGCCCATGCCCGGAATCGAGAAAATAAATTCGATCACGAACGACCCTGTCACGAGACCCGCCACCAGAGGTCCCATCACCGACACGATCGGATAAATGGAATTTTTGAGCGCGTGCTTGAGCAGCACCACCGGTTCCGAAAGCCCCTTGGCGCGCGCCGTGCGGATGTAATCCGACGACAACACGTCAAGCACCGTGGACCGGGTCAGGCGCGCGATGTACCCCGCATACCCGGCTCCAAGCGCAAACGCCGGCATCACCACGTGCCGCGGCCCCTCCCACAAGGCAGGCGGCAGCCAGTGCAGTTTGTGGGAGAATCCCCAGATCAGCACCGTGCCCAGCACAAAGCTGGGAACCGAAATTCCCAGTGTCGCTAGAAACACGCTGGTACGGTCCAGCAACGAGTTTTTCCAGTAGGCGGACAAAATCCCCGCCGGAATTCCAATACCAATCACCACCAGCGCTGCGCACAACCCAAGCGTGAGCGACACGGGAAAGGTTTCGCGCAAAATATCCGCCACATCGCGGCCAATGTATTTGTAGGACGGGCCAAGGTCCCCCTGCACCACCTGCTTGATGTACAGCAGGTACTGGGTCAGGAGAGGCTCATCCAGATGATACTTGGCTTTGATGTTGGCGAGGATTTCCGGCGGCAGTTTTTTCTCCTCGTCGAACGGACCGCCCGGCACATAGTGCATGATGATGAAGGTGATCGTGGCCACCGTCAGCAATACAGGGATTCCCTGCGCCACACGTTT
>JAJDBE010000137.1 GCA_029261515.1 Nitrospinaceae bacterium
AGGACGCAACAGAGAGGAAAATATTCCAGGAAAAGTAATATCAAGGTTGGTTTATCACAAAATATCCCTGGGGTCAAAATCGGGAGTTTTCGTTCTCGGAAAACGGTTCTGGATTTTTTAATGGCGAATCAAAAAATGGTCTTTGGCCATAAACCGCCTTTATAAAATAAGGGCTGGCGGGTTGCCTAAAAAAAAATATCAAATTATTAGAGGTCCTCTTAAAACTGTGTTAATCTTTCCCGGCAATGCTGGCTAAAGTTCATGTGACATACAAAAAAGGCGTCCTGGACCCCCAGGGCAAGGCGGTCCACCACGCGCTCAGCGACCTGGGGTATACTGAAGTCCAACAGGTGAACGTTGGCAAGTACATGGAAATCCGCCTTGAGGGCGTTTCGGAAGAAGAAGCCCGAACGCGTGTGCGCGAGATGTGCGAAAAACTGCTGGCCAACACGGTGATCGAGTCCTACCAGGTGTCCCTGTCCCCTGCTGAATAATTTTTCCCTATCGATGATTTCCGTATGAAGTGCGCCATCGTTGTCTTCCCAGGATCCAATTGCGATCACGATTGTTATCATATCCTCAAACACGTTTTTGAGATCGACACCACCTGGATATGGCACAAGGACAATGCCGATCTCGACGCCTTCGATTTCGTCATTCTCCCAGGAGGATTTTCCTACGGCGATTACCTGAGAGCCGGAGCCATCTCCAAATTTTCGCCCGTAATGAAGGCCGTGGTCCACTACGCCAATAAAGGAGGCCGGGTGCTCGGCATCTGCAACGGCTTTCAGATTCTCGTGGAGTCGGGACTGCTTCCCGGCGCCCTCATGCAGAACCGTTCGCAAAAGTTCATCTGCAAATCTGTGTTCACCCGCGTCGAAGCCACAGACACTCCGTTCACCAACCAATGCACCGCGAAACCGGTGCTTAAAATTCCCATCGCCCACCATGATGGCAATTACTTTGCCTCGGACGACACGCTGAAACAGATGCAGGATAACAATCAGGTGCTTTTGCGCTATTGCGATGCGACAGGCAACGTGTCCGACGCGGCCAACCCCAATGGATCGCTCGACAGTATCGCTGGCGTGGCCAACGCCCAAAAAAACGTGATGGGCATGATGCCGCACCCGGAACGCTCGGCCGACCCCTTGTGGCCTGATCTAGACGGACAACTCATCTTTAAATCCTTGATCCAACCCCGGTAACCGTGCCCTCTTCATCGAAACCTCAGTCAACACCAAAGGTCACCCCCGACATCGTTGCACAACACGGGCTGACCGTGCAGGAATACAAACGCATCCTCGATTTACTGGGCCGCGCACCCAACTTCACCGAGTTGGGTATTTTTTCGGTGATGTGGAGCGAACACTGCAGTTATAAAAGTTCGCGTCCGCATCTCAAAACCCTGCCCACCGAAGGCCCGCGGGTGATTGAAGGCCCGGGGGAAAATGCCGGCGTCGTCGATATCGGCGACGGGCTGGCGGTGGTGTTTAAAATCGAGAGCCATAACCACCCTTCATTCATCGAACCGCACCAGGGAGCCGCCACCGGCGTGGGTGGCATCATGCGCGACATATTCACCATGGGCGCACGCCCCATTGCGCTGCTCAACTCTCTCCGGTTCGGCGATTTGACCGACCCGCGCACCCGCTTTCTGCTAAACGGCGTTGTGGACGGCATCTCCAGTTACGGCAACTGCACGGGGGTGCCGACGGTCGGCGGCGAGATCTATTTCGACGCCTGCTACAATGGCAATATTCTGGTCAACGCCTTCTGTCTGGGGCTGGTCAAGACGGACAAGATATTCCGCGCCCAGGCCGGCGGCGTCGGCAATGCCATCATCTACGTCGGCTCCAAAACCGGACGCGACGGAATTCATGGCGCAAGCCTCCTGGCTTCAGCGGAGTTCGATGAGACCACTGAAGAGAAACGCCCCACCGTGCAGGTCGGCGACCCGTTCACCGAAAAACTGCTCATCGAAGCCTGTCTCGAATTGATGACGAAAGACTGGGTCATCGGCGTGCAGGACATGGGCGCGGCAGGACTCACCTCTTCCTCCTTTGAAATGGCCGGGCGGTCCGGCACCGGCATCGAGTTCGACCTGTCCCAGGTGCCGTTGCGCGAGGAAGGGATGACCGCTTACGAAATCCTGCTTTCGGAATCGCAGGAGCGCATGCTGTTCGTCATTGAAAAGGAACATGTGCAAGAAGCGCTGGCGATTCTCGACAAATGGGACTTGGACGGAGCGATGATAGGCGAAGTCGTCGCCACTCCGAACGTGCGCATTCTGTATCAGGGCGAAGAGGTCGTAAACCTGCCTATTTCCCCGGTGGTAGACGGCGCTTTGGACCTCAAACGTCCTTCACGAAAACCCCAGTCTCTGGAAGAGACCGCTCACTTTGACCTGACCGACTTGCTGGAACCCAAGCGTGGCGACGAAATCCTGCAACAATTGCTGGCGGCTCCCAACATCGCCAGCAAGGAATGGGTCTACGAACAATACGACCATATGGTGCGTCTCAACACGCTGGTTTTGCCGGGGTCCGACGCCGC
>JAJDBE010000138.1 GCA_029261515.1 Nitrospinaceae bacterium
GGTCCAGACCCATTCGGAGTCGCTTTTTTCTTCGCCGAATTCTTCGCCGATGATGCCGTGGCCGGGAAAATTCTTTTTTATTTTTCGCCGCAGGATTTCTTCGGCGTTCCTGTCGGCGATGGTGACGGGACTTTTGTCGGATTTTTCTTCAATCGCGAAGTCTTTGCGGAACCATTGCATCACTTCCTTCTCAGCTGGTTTGAGGTAGGCTAACGCGGCGTCTTTGACTTTCAGCAAATCCATAATCGCTGTCCTGAAGATTTATTTTTATGTTTCATTTGACCGAAGCATTCTACTTGGGAATTCTCTGAAAGCCCATCCCCGGTTGGGAAAAACAGGTTCTTTTTCAGGGAATTGGGCAAATCCGGCAATTTGGTTTTTGTTTGCTTTAAAATTCCATTAAACTATAATCAACTTTTTGTTTTTTCCCAATAAACTTTTCTTTTTAGAATTTTCTACATATGAAAGATAAAAATCTAATGATCGGCATTATTGCCTGTTTTGCCATATCCGTCTTGTTTATCCTCGTGATCGTATGGGAAATCAATAAATCCATCGAACACGACAAAAAAGTGCAGAAGCTGGCGTTGAAAGCCAAGCAGGTGGATGTAGAAGATAACCGCGACTTCAGTATTTTTGAAACCACCGTCGGTGACGACGGCAGGGAAATGATCCTGATTCCGGAGGGGGTTTTCACCCGCGGGTCTTCCACAGGCGGATTTGATGAAAAACCCGAACAGGAAATCTATCTGGATGCGTTTTATGTCGACAAATATGAAGTTAGCGTGGAGAACTACAATAAATTCAGAAAGGCCGCCAATTATGTAGAACCCTCGGTGCCTTTTTTTCAGGGCGACCACGCGGTATTGCAGACTCCCAATTTTCCCGTTGTCGGAGTTTCCTGGCTGGATGCGACCAATTACTGTAAATGGGCGGGGAAGCGCCTGCTGACCGAGGCGGAATGGGAAAAAGCGGCGCGCGGGACGCACGGCCTGATTTACCCCTGGGGCAACAAAGTTTTGCCCAAACGGGTCAATTATGCCGGCAAAGCGGATGGGTTCGAGTACATGTCTCCGGTGGGAAGTTTCCCGATGGGGCGCAGTGTCTACGGGGTCTATGACATGGCGGGCAACGCTTCGGAATGGGTGGAAGACTGGTACGATCAGTTCTATTACCAGACCGCTCCCATGATGAATCCGACAGGCGTGGAAGAGAGCAAAAACCGGGTATTCCGTGGCGGTTCCTGGGATTCCCGGACAGTGGATATCCGCACCTCCAAACGCTTCGCAGCGACCCCTGGGAGAAAAGACAGTATCCTGGGGTTCCGTTGCGGTAAGTCAAAAAAAGGCGCTGAATAACATTAGACTGGCGAATCGCCATAAAAATTGTCCTCTTTGAATCCCCCTTCCAGAATCTGGGTTTTTCTCTTTTTCTTCATTTCCGGCGCTACCGGGTTGATCTACGAAGTGGTGTGGACCCGTCTGTTGACCCTGGTCATGGGCAACACCCATTACTCCATCGCCACTGTTCTCACGGCGTTCATGGGCGGGCTGGCCCTCGGCAGTTACGCCGGGGGACGCATCATCGACCGGGTATTCAATCCCCTGGCGCTGTACGCCCTTCTTGAAGCGGCTATCGGAGTTTATTGCCTCCTCATTCCGCAACTCATCGACTGGGCGTTTCCGTTATTTAAATCCATTTATTTATCCTCAAGCGATTCCTATGCCACGGCAAGTTTCTACCGTTTTTTAGTTTGTGGAACCATTCTCATCATTCCCACTACCTTTATGGGAGCCACGCTTCCGGTTCTCAGTAAATTCGTTTCCAGGGAACCGGGGTTCATTGGCCGGGATGTGGGAACGCTTTATTCGATCAATACGTTTGGTGCCGTGGTCGGGGCGGTGGTCAGCGCCTTTGTTCTCATGCGGCTTTGGGGGGTGAGTGCCACGATCGAATTTGCCGCGGCGCTCAATATAGGAATCGCGATTGTGATTTTTCTGATCTTCCGGCCACCGCTGAGACGGGGGGAAGAGGCTTCTCCATCGGAAGACAAACTGAAGTGGTCCTCGATTCCCTTTAAAGATATCGCTGTGTTGCTGGGGTTTGCGGTTTCGGGGGTGTGTGCGCTGATCTATCAGGTGGCCTGGAACCGAATCCTTTCCTTGCTGCTTGGGTCTTCGGTTTACGCCTTCAGCCTGATTCTTACAATTTTCATTCTCGGATTAGCACTGGGAACCGTGAGTTTTTCCAGATTCATTGACCGCTTTCGGGATTTGTACAAAACCTTCGGTTTTCTTCAGATCGGTATCGGCATCTCGGCTCTGTCAGCGCTGCCTCTTTTTGGCGAGATTCCTTTCGTGAACCGGTGGGTGTATCAGAATTGGAATGTCGATTTCGCGACGGTTCAGCTTTCCAATTTTCTAATCATCTTTTGCCTGTTGTTTGTGCCCACTTTTTTTATGGGTGGGCAATTCCCCGTGGTGGTGAAATTGCTGGCAACGGATCTTCCCAACCTGGGGCGTCACGTGGGCCGGATTTATGCGGCGAATACGGTGGGGACCATCCTCGGTTCGTTTCTGGCCGGTTTCGTTTTGATGCCCTGGATCGGCATTCAGAACACGGTGTTGGCGGCGGTGGGCCTCAACCTGATGCTTGGAGCGTGCCTGCTTGTGTTTTCGACGAGTTTGAAACCGTCTCTGAAACTTTATGGGTTGCCTTTGCTGTTGCTGTTGTCTTTTTTTTGGGGGCGGTCTGTGGACGCCTGGGACAAAGCCGTGATTTCCAGCGGTTCGTACATGCCGTACCGAATTGCCGATTTGCAAGAGGCGGAACGCAAGAGCAACAAGATTCTGTTTTATGAAGAAGGCATGCACACAACGGTGACGACGGAACTTGCGGTTTCCGGAAATATTTTCCTCAAGGTGAACGGCAAAACCGACGCCTCTCTGGCTTCGGACATGCGCACGCAGTTGCTTTCCGGATACCTGCCGATGTTTTTCAACGACGATGCGCAATCGGTTCTGGTGATCGGGCAGGGCAGCGGCATCACTCTTGGCGCGGTCACACAGTTTCCCGCGCGTGAGATTGATCTGGTCGAAATTTCCCCTGCGGTGATTGAAGGGTCGCGGTATTTTGGCCCGTTTAACCATCATTCGCTGGATGACAAACGGGTGAACGTCATTCTTGAGGACGGACGCAACCATGTGGCTTTGAGCGATAAAAAA
>JAJDBE010000139.1 GCA_029261515.1 Nitrospinaceae bacterium
TGGCAAGCCCAAGATTTCTGGTCCACTCATCCTGTTAGGGATTCCGGTTGTTGATTCATATTTCCTTCAGTCCAGCACTGCAAGAACTGCTCTGGATTCATTCCATTCAATGAGCCATGTGGTCGGATTGTGTTGTATTCCTCCAGCCACTGCCCGATAACAACGCGCGCTTCGGTCATCGAGCTGAACAGCCATCGGTCCAAGCAAGTGGTACGAAAGATCGAGTTGAAACTTTCGCAATAAGCGTTCTGCCAGGGACTGCCCGGTTCAATGTAGTGCGTGTCCACGTGCTTTTCCTTTAACCAGTTCTGCACCGCGTGACTGACCAGTTCAGGACCATTGTCGCTGCGAATACAGACTGGCCGGCCGTGTACCTGAAATAACTCATCCAGAATGCGGATCACGTCGCTGGCCGTAATGCTGCGACCGACCCGAATGTCGATACCCTGGCGAGTGAACTCATCAACCACCGTCAGGCACTTCAGCGTGCGACGATCCTCGGTCTGGTCAAACACAAAATCGTAGCTCCAGACATGGTTCGGATAACAGGCACGGTGCACCCACTGCGTTGTTTGCCCCAATAGCCGCCGTTTCTTGCCTTTTCTTACCACCTGCAGCCCCTCGCGGCGCCGGATCAGGCGAACCCGCTCGCGACTCACTGCAATTCCTCTGCCCTTCATCAAATCGTAGATCTTGCGGTAACCCCAGTACCGATACTGATCCGATAAACGCACCACTGCCTGGTGGATCTCGTCAATGGGCTCTTTGCTGCCGACATAGCGGTAGCTCGAGCGGTTGATACTGATCGCCTGACAGGCTCGCCGTTCGCTGACCTCGTACTCGTTCCGTAAGTACGTCACCGCTCGTCGACGCTCTGCCAGGCTCACCACTTTCGGCTGTTAACGTCCTTCAACATGCGAATGTCCAGCGTCTGATCTGCAACAATCTTTTTGAGTTCTACGTTCTCACGTTCCAGCTCTTTGAGCCGCTTGGCCTCGGATACCTGCATGCCACCGTACTTCGACTTCCAGCGGTAAAACGATTGCTCCGAGCAGTTGTGCTTGCGGCAAATGTCCGCCACTGCCAAACCACTTTCCGCTTCCTGTAATAGTCGGATAATCTGTTCTTCCTTAAATCGCTTGCCCTTCATCGGTTTCTCCAATATCGGAAAACCCTAACACAGCAAGTGGACCAATTATGACGGGGCTAGCCAGAACCACCGACACGCGGATTTTCAGTCGCGAGTTAGTTCGCCCGAGGCTTTATATTTCAAAGAGTTACCGGGGCGACCGTTGCTCAATTTGCATCACCGTGCAGGACTGTGCACAACTGATTCACGCAAAAATCACGCATACGCGATCTGGCCTAATGCAAGCATTTAGATCGATGGAGTATTGCCTGGCTTGACGTTACGCCATTCAATCTCCTCGCCACACTTCTTTCCAACGGCTCCACCAACTCGATCTTTTCATAGTCCAGCAAGAGACATTTGGCGGCTCTCGTCAGGCTCACGGCCGGGCTAATGAACTTGGTCCAATCAGTGCGCAGATCGACCCGAAAATAGAGATCGGTGATCTCGCCGCGACGATTCTGGACCACTTCAAGTTTGTGCTCGTTCTGCGCGGCCCATGCCGTCTGATGGATGTTGTTGTCCAAGTATTGCTCAGTCGGACCTGTCCGCTGCCAGAAAAAATCACAATAGGCGCTGACGCTAATCGCAGACGACTCGTTGTACCACCGGACGCAGTTAGGCCCGCGAAAGTCCTCTGGTGTACGATCCCAAGTGCTCCAATGACGCTCTGCCCATGATCGAGGGACAAGAGCGAACTCCGGCTGAAAAAACCCTGCCGCCTCCATCATCTCGTAATCAAGGGGCTCTGACCTGTGGAGCAAGCCGGTGTGCTCCAGATCGATGATAATCGGATTGCTACTAGGCAATTTCATATTGCACCCGGCCTGAACAAAGCCGTCTGGACTCGTCCCTCGTCATTGCGCGAAACATCCCGGTATTGTTGTCGAGGATAACAATTGGATCGCCGCGATCGACTGGGTGACAGCACTGCTTCGGAAGCCCTATGGAGGTATTGTTCTCCAGAAAAAAGTCACAGTCTGGCAGGTAGATACGAGGCCGAGATAACATTGCGATCTTGCCTACTTTCTGGGCTTCCCTGCCCATCAATCCGAGATCCAAAATGTCGTGCCAGGGAGGCAATGGTGGCTCCCTCGGCCAGTCGGCTTCAACATCAATGGTTACGACAGTTACAACCAGGCACTCCATTTCCTCGGCAAATCGAACGAGCTCCTCCAGCTTTCGAATTATCAGTCCCTCATTCTTGTACCAATCGATATCGTGAAACGAGGCCTGCTCATCGAAATCATCGATAATAAGTGCGCCCAAACGGTCGCCGTTGATTCTCTTTCTGTCCAATGGCTCGTGGGTGCAACGTAGCCGAAGCTTGCCCTCGCGATTACCTCCCAACGTGCGCAGGGCGCCTGCTAGATCGGGATCCAAATTTATGTGCGGTCCCCAATATATGACGTCTTTTCCATGTATTCCGCTTATGTGATTCGCGATCGTCAGGACGAACGAGGTCTTTCCGGATAGCCGGTGTCCGGCCACGGTCAATACATCTCCTGGACCGACGCGACCGATTTCTTCATCAAGACATTCGATACCTGTGCTGAACGACATGTCCGCGTCAACCCTAGTGTGCTGATTCTCGATTAAAAGGCTGCCACTCAGCGGCGCGAGCTTCGTCGATGCAGTTGCACCAATCATCGCTATTAGATCTCTGCGGTTCATACTGATCCCCTATATTCCTCAAGCGAAAGTTTACTGGTGTATGCGACACGTTACGTCGCATAATTGGGCTATTCTTTCAGCAATGTGGAACACGAGAATGCGGAAATCCGTAGATACCATAGGGCGACAGTGGGAAATACTTTCACTGATTCCTCGGGAACCGCTATCTGTCTCGGTCCCGGAAATAACGGTTCATCTGCGAAATCGCGGCTACGATGTGGATATTCGGACCGTTCAAAGGGACATATTCGCGCTCGAAAGACGATTCGGCCTTACCTGTCAAACCGAGGGGCGCAAGAACCTCTGGAGTTGGTCTCGAAAACATCCGGTGGCCGACATTCCAGCCATGAGCAGCGTAACCGCTATCACACTTCTTTTGGCGCGAGACTATCTAGTCCCCGTACTGCCCAAAGTAGTACTTGATGAACTTCAACCATATTTCTCGAAAGCCAAGGAGAAGCTCAAAGGCACGCGGTTTTCGAGTTGGCGGAAACGTGTTGCCATGATTAGTTCCGGGCCCGATCTATCTTCTCCAAAGATCGACCCGAAAGTATTCGC
>JAJDBE010000140.1 GCA_029261515.1 Nitrospinaceae bacterium
ACGGGCAGGGCATCGTTTGTGAGATGTACTCATTTGTCGATGGGGACAGTGCGGGTGATGCCGTGCAAAACGGACGCCGCGCGTCTATGGTTCCTTCCTTCGCGGGCATTGTCCGGGCGCATGAAGCGGCGGCCAACGAAATCCGTCATGCAATGGTGATGAGCGGTCCGAGCGCGTTGCTTAAAGAATGCTTTAAAAACGTCACCCTCGCCTTCGACGCTGAAAGCTCCGGCTACGCTGGACAAAGCTGTATGGGGGAACTGTTTGCCATACCAGAGTCGGTGGATGTCGGGTCTCTTTGTGAAAACGCCTTGTGTGTCTGTGATTTTGCAGAAACCTGTGCTGTGGCGCACGCGCTTAAGGATTACGGCGTGTATCTGGTGGACCGGGGGGGATTGGGGTTGACCCTTCATACGGAACCCGTTGCCGTGATGCAACAACTGGGCGCTTCGCAAAGATGGCGGACTCCCAATCAGGAAGTGTTTTCCCGTATGGAAATCCTGGTGAGAAACCTGAAAATCGTAAACTAGTTGAATGTTTATGTGGATTTACTTTTTTCCACAATCGATTGAATGGTGGAAATCAGAGTTTTGATCGCCAGAGGTTTGGTGATGACCCCGTCCATGCCCGCGTCCAGATAAATCTGCAGAAAGTGGGGCTCGTCGTTGGCTGTGAGGGCGATGATGGGAACCCGTTGCCGGGATTCGGACGCGGTTGTTTTTGATTGCCCTTCTTCCCATTGTCTTATTTTCCGAGTGGCTTCGAGTCCGTCCATGCGTGGCATCTGCACATCCATGAGGACCACGTCAAAGGAGTCTTTCTGGAACGCAGTAAACGCCTGCAAGCCGTCTTCCGCCGTCACGACTTCGTGCCCCTTGCGGGACAGCAATTTGGCCGCGAGCGCCAGGTTCATGGCGGTGTCGTCTGCGACGAGAATTTTCATGGCAGAAATTTTTTCCTTTTTAAAGTTCTTTCCAGGCACCGATGATTCGGCCGACCACCGGGTCGGGGTAATCTCTTAAATTTATGACCTGCACTTGCGAGTTTGGGTTGAGGGGGCGCAGAATCAGCAACTCTTTTTTGCGTTCGACATATTTTGCGGTCAATCCATCCTCATAGAAAATAGCGTAAATGCGGTTTTTCAGAATGCGCTTATCGTCCCGGTCGATGACCACGATATCACCGGAATGCAGCATGGGTTCCATGGAATCGCCGTCCACCCGGCTGGCGACCAGGTTGTTGCGTTTGCCCACCGCCCGCACGTGCAGTAGCACGTAATCCTCGATCTTGTTTTCCTGAATGATTGGCTGACCGGCAGCGATGGCGGAGGCTGTCAGGGGAATGGATACATAGTCTTCCTCCTGGAACTTGGCTGTGCGCTCGGTGCTTGCGGCTTGAAAGACTTTTAGTTCCGGAACCTGCACGGTTTGCAGTTCGTCCTCCAGAAGCATTTGGTGCGGCGCGACTTCCAGCTTTTTGGCCAGATCGTTTAACAGGTCCAGTGGAAAGGGAATCGCTCCTTTCTCGTAAAGCTCCAGAACCACTTGGGACAGAGACAGTTTCCCGGCCAGATCGTCCAGCGACCATCCCCGCTTGGTCCGAAGCTGGCGGATATTCTTTACTACCACTGAATTCAATCGGTTCGACGATTTTTTACCGTGGATCAGCCATTGCAAATCCAGGCGGAAATGCCGGGCGATCGTCGCCAGGGAAGAGGTGTCGGGCGAAGTCGCCCTCTGGGAGCTTTTTTTCAACGCCTGATAATTTTTCAGCCCCACGTCTTTACAAAAGACAGCCAGAGACCGGCCTTCCTGTAGCAACGCAATTCTGTCCCAGATGGTTTTTACCGCCATAGTTTCAGGGCCGAAAAAAAATACTTGACAGTTGGGGACATTTGTCCCAATATGAAAAGGCGTTCGGAGACAAAAGTCCCCTATCGCAGAATCCGTCAGGGTTTGATTATACCATTTCGTTTCAGGGTAAGGCCAATGAGAGGAACATCAGATGATTAAAGAATTGATCAATCGAGGATTCAAGGACCAGTTTCGGAATGTACGATTTTCCGGGCTGGATCTCTTCACCTCCAGCGATGTCAACGGCGTTGGCAAGTCCGCCGTATTGGAGGCATTCAAGCTTGCACTGCTGGGAGAGATTCCGGACCGGGCGAAAACCGTGGACGATATTTTGCAATTCACTTCTTTCGAGGCAATGCACTTGGGCGTGGTGGCAGAAACTAAGGAAGGGCCTGTCCGCATTGAGCGGGGATTTTTGCAGCAGGCCGCGCAGGGGGAAAAAAGGCCGGTCTGGATCAACGGCCTTGCCAGGAAATATGAAGAAGGCAGCCAATGGATTCGCCGGATGATCGGAGCGGTGTCGATCAGTTTCGATCCGTTTGAGTTTTTGAATTTGCCGGATGCGAAAAAATGCCAGTGGATCATTGCTCATTCACCGGAGTCCGAATTGATGAGTAAAAATGGATTGTATCTAATGCTTTTGGCCAAAGTTGTGGAAAACCACCTGGGTTGCGGCATTGTCCGTTCCCTATTAGCTTCCGAGGGGTTGGCTGCTGTTGAAGAAATTTTACAAGTTCAAAAACAGAAAAATCTTCAAGTGCTTGAGGATCGGTTGAGTGACTTGTTGCATCGTCAGGAGCCGGGGATCGGCGTTTCTGTTAAAACGGCTCTCGATTCTTTATTTGAACTCTGGTCGTCTTCACAATCGTCGGAAGAAAATATTTCCGCCCTGCTCGGGCATTTAAAGTCGGAATCGCTGCGCTTGAAAAAAGACTTGCGGGAACAAACCGCCGCTTTAACGGAATTGACGATTTCTCCCGGAAAAGGAGTTTCGGAGCGCGAGATTAAAGTCTGCCGGGGCGAAATCGCCGCCTTAACTTGCAGGTTTGAGGAACTGGGAAGACATCTTGAAAAAATCCACATGCAACTTGAGGCTCAGGAAAACAGGACGGAGCGGATTGGTTTCCTAAGAAAAAATATTAGTGAGCTTGCGAAAGCGAGCAACGGAGATATGATCGCAGCGCTTCGCAATATGCAGGTCAAGCTGCAAAAAAAACACATCAACCCTGCCGATCTTGAAAAAAAACTGGCCAGGTTGAGTGAGGAGTCGAACGAATGCGTTGCTCGCATCAAAGACCGGGAAACTCATCTTAAACGTCTGTGTTCAGACCTGCAATTGAAACAGGAAAAACACGATAGGCTGAACGCCGGGAATATAACCTGTCCGGTGGGCCGGGAGATTCGTTGTGATACGGACATGCGGCCTTATCGGCAAACATTGGCCGAGGAAATTGCACTTTTAATCAAAGAGCAAGCCAAAATCCTGTTTGAACA
>JAJDBE010000141.1 GCA_029261515.1 Nitrospinaceae bacterium
AAAAAGATCAGATTCTTTGGGTTGTTTTTCGCGACATACTCTACCGAATGCTTCGAGAAATAGGAAGTGATCACAACGCGCAGGGTATGAAAATCCATCGCACCGTTATGATCCGTATCGTAACCGATAAAAAGCATTCCATTGTTGGCCAGGTTCCAGGAGGTTTGCATTGCCAGGGGAGGTTCAGCAATAAGGTGAGGCCCTCCCCATGAACAAGGCGGCGCTAACGTAAGGTACGCCAGCAAAACATTCAGGGCAAGAAAGCGTTTCATCATAAACACCTCCTGTAAGAAGTTTCAGGCGGAACAAACTTTCTTTGGCCCCTCCCCACTCTATTCTGGATCAGATTAAATATGAGCTATAATATTAGAAAGCAATTCTTATGCCAAAAATGGCGTAAATTTGATTTCGTTTGAGCAGGCCCATATATTAAAAGGGTTTCGATGGGTGCTAGATTCCTCTCAGTCTCATAATTGCGGAGCTGGAGACAATTTTAGGACTTAAACTGACAAAAATTGTTGTTTTTCCGTGAATAAACGTTGCAGGGGAGGGCGTTAAAAATTAGAAGTCTTTAGGCTTTTTGCAAAATTCAATCAAAATGAAGAGGTTAACCATGAACAGAATATTAATTATTTTTCTCGCCATTGCGGCCTATTTTATTGCGGCGGGTTGCACCCAGGAAGCGCAGAACAAAATAGGCAGAGCGGTGCAAAACTACACCGGAACGGACGGCGTGCTGGATGTCTATGCCGGGGGTGTGCTTGTCAAACGCTTTATCAAGATTGACAAGATTTCAACGGCAGCCAGCACTAGTGGCAGCGTTGCCAGACCGTACCGCTATGGCTACGGTATATTGGATGAAAACCAAAACCTGGTAAAAGATTTGGGCGAGAAGAAAGTTTATTTTGAGTTCAGCGATTATTCCACCAGCTACATTTTTTATGAAAATCCTCGCGGGTAAATTATTGTGTAAAGGAATTATTTCTGAACGCTATTTTTCCATCCGAATCCAGAGGAGGCATTATGGAAAATACAAAATTCTCCAGCAGTTTTATTCTAGGCTTGTTTCTGTTTCTTGGGTTGGCGGTTTTGGGTTACGGGTTACCTGTTGGGGCAAAGCGCCATTCGGTTTAAAGAATATGAACGAGCGGTGAGGGTGAAAGGGCTGTCCCAAAAGGAATATCCGGCAGATATTGTGTTGTGGCCCATCGTGTTCACCGAAGCGAATAATGATTTGTCCGCAATGTACACCTCACTGGACGACAAGGCTGAAAAAATTGAACGCTTCCTCGAAAAATCCGGGATAGAGGATGCGGAGATCACGGTTTCCCCACCCACGATCACCGACAAACTGGCACAGCATTACGGTGATGCCGCGAAGATCAAATTTCGCTACACGGCTCAACAGGCGATCACTGTTTATTCAGCAAAAGTGGAACGGGTTCGCGAAATTTTCAATCAACTGGCGGACCTCGGCAAGCAAGGCATCGTTTTCACCGAAGGGGATACCGCAATTCCACCGAGTACATATTCACCCGCTTAAACGAGGTGAAGCCGGAAATGGTGGAAGAAGCCACCATGAAAGCCAGAGAAGTGGCGAAAAAATTCGCGAAAGATTCAAACAGTTCCCTGGGAAAGATCAAGGGTGCGACTCAGGGGCAGTTCTCCATATCTCCTCGCGACCGGCACAACCCGCACATCAAGAAAATCCGTGTGGTTTCGACTGTGGAGTATTATTTTTCTGATTGAAAACAATTCATTTGGCGTCATCGGATTAAAATCTTTTTGTGTCTGCGTTTGAGTTTTGTGGGGCAAAGTTGATCTCCAATTGAAAAGGTGATAAATGTTCTGGAGCAGAAGCAAGTTTTAACCGCGAAATAAGCCTTGGGCAACTGGAAACGATTGGCGGTCAAGTCGAAGACGTGGATAAATGAAAAGGAGTTTTTAAATGAGAAAAGTCGGTGATTACATGAGCACGACTGTCTATTCTGTAAGTCCTGATGAATATGCACACAAAGCAGTTGAAAAAATGTATGAGAATAACATTGGCGCGCTTTTAGTTAAAGATGGCGAAGAGTATGTGGGGATGTTTACCAAAACAGATTGGATGACTCTGGTGTTAAGAGGCGAATGCGACCCCAAGGCGATTAAAGTCTCAGCCGTAATGACCCAGCTGAAATTTACAATTGGTAAAGATCAAACCATTGCGGAAGCATGCTCCATGATCGAAAAAAACAATATCCGCCATATCCCCGTGAAAGAAAACGGCAAAATTGTGGGGATGTTTTCAGTCAAGGATTTGGAAAAATATTATCTGCAACTGCACAAAAAAACCGATTTTTAAATGGATGAACGGATTGAAACCCGCGTGAAAAATCCATCTGCAAAACATTGCCGCCTCAGCGAAGGGAGGGAAGCTTGAAACCCATAGCAATTTTGCTGGTGATGAGTTTTGCCGCGGGAGCCGCGTATGCAGAAACAATTCAGGCTACCGATGCAGATAAAAATGTCATTGCGGAAGTGTTGGGGAAAAAGATTACCGTTGCCGAGAAGGACAAACTCAACGGTCTGATTTTCGGAACACTGCTGGAAAAGTTCGCGAAGGATAACAAGATCGAACCTACGGAAAAGGAGCTCGATGTTTTCGTTCAGAAGACAGAAGAACAGGAAAAGCGACAATGGATCAGGTTCGAAAAAGATAGGAAGAAGTTGAAGGCAGAATTAAGGGCCACTACCCTGAGTGAGCGAGAGCGGCAGGCAAAGGAATCTCAGTTGGAAACCATTGAGAAGATTCTGAAAACCACCCGCGAGATGAAGCTGCAAAGCAAGGGGATGGAGGAGCAACTGCGTCCGATGATGCGCCGAACGGCGCGGCAGTTTGTTAGAAGTTGGAAGATAAACAAAAAGCTCTACGCCAAGTACGGGGGACGTGTGATTTTTCAACAGGCCGGCCCCGAGCCGCTGGACGCCTACCGGGACTTCCTGAAAGAACAGGAAAAGAAAGGGAATTTCCAAATTCTCGACAAGAAATACGAGGCCTCCTTCTGGCGCTATTTTATCAACGATGCCATGCACACCTTCTACTCCAACGATGACGGCGCCAAATTCATCAACACCCCCTGGTGGATGATGGAACAACCTCAGGAGTAAGGGTGAAACCCTCTTCGAATACTTATCCATATGTGGTTTTAAGTAGCGAGAGGAAAAAGGGTTAGATTTTCAATCCGCTTTTAAAGGCGATTTATATAGAGGAGATTAAGTATGGATACGTTTGATGCCATTTATCAGCGGCGGGCAATTAAGCATTTCGATCCTCAGCATAAGCTTTCCCCGGAGGATGAAGCTAAACTCCTTGAAGCTGCAATCCAGGCGCCCACAAGTTTCAATATTCAGCACTGGCGATTCGTCATTGTTCGAGAACCTGATCTGCGAAAAAGGATTCGCAAGGAGTTCGGCAATGATCAGGCTCAAATGACAGACGCTTCTCTACTCATCATCATGACGGCCGACATCAAAGCTTGGCAAAAAAAACCGGAGCGCTATTGGAAAAATGCTCCTAAAGAAGTGGCGGAGCTTCTAGTCAATTGGATGGGGCCTTTTCATGAAGGGCGGGAATGGCTGCAGCGTGACGAAGCCCAGCGGTCGATTGGAATGGCAATGCAAACCATAATGCTGGCCGCTAAAGCACTGGGATACGATTCCTGCCCTATGATCGGCTTCGACATTGATAAAGTTGCGGAGCTGATTAATCTTCCCGATGATCATGTGATGGGCCCTATGGTGGCCGTGGGGAAGCAAACGAAGGGTTCCTGGCCAAAACCGGGGCAGTTGTCATTGAGCGAGTTGGTGATGGAGAATACATTTTGAGAGAAAGATGACCCCGAAAAAAGTGGTGAAGTGATTTATAAGAGACCATCACCTCCGCGCAATAAATTTATCCAGCTCATTTGCGAACTTCAACCGTTCCCGATGGCCGAAGCTGTTCGGACCACCGGTTTCAACGCCGCTTCCGCGCAACGTGTCCATGAAATTGCGCATATCCAGTTTTTGCCCGATATTGCTTTCATCGTACAGCGTTCCGCGCGGATCAAGGGCCAACGCCCCTTTCTCTACGATGCGGGCCGCAAGTGGAATGTCTGCCGTGATGATTAAATCCCCAGGTTCGCACTTATTGGCGATCTCATCATCGGCGATATCCAGCCCTTGCCTTACCTGGATCAAATGAATAAAAGGCGAAGCCGGTAAGCGCAGCCATTGATTGGTGACAAACGTCACCGATATTTTTGTCCGGTTCGCCACACGGAACAAAATATCTTTGACCGCCCTGGGGCAAGCGTCAGCATCCACCCATATTTTCATTATTTTACAGGATTCACAGGCGATTAAATGCTTGGTGGGGTTTGGAGTCTCACACTCATCCGGCGCAAAGACCCTCAACTTTGTTGTTGAGTTCGTGATTGTCCGGCGCTTCTCCCGGACTCTCGTCGATGTTGTTGTCCGCGTCTACCATAACCTTGAAACGGCAGTCAGGATTGAAACAACTGGGAGGCATCGGGAAACTGACGTCCTGAGATGCGCCGCCGGCAAGAGCGCCGGTGTCCTTTTTAAGATCAAGCCCGTTGGAAAACGTCACCTGAGTCTTGGAGGCTTTATCGGTTCCGGTAGTGCTCTGGTTCAGCACCTGCACCACAAGTTCGTTGTCATCCTTGCGGCAATACGCCTTTGGGCCTCCAGTACCCGAAAGTGGGGCGGCAATAAGGTCCGGTCTATCACTGGAAACTGTGGGGTGGGTCGCGCAGGCGGCCACACTCAAAAGAAACCCAAAAGATAAAGCAAGGGCAACGAGTTTTGAAAAATTCATGGCAGGCTCCAGCAAGAGTTGATAAGGGATCACCGTAACTTACGCTGGCGTAGCCAAAGAGTCAAGCAGTGCGAAACGTTTCTTTCCCTGCCAATCGCGCTATCTTAAAGTTAAAGCAGAGAAAACGAGATAACGAAGAACAACGTCAATGCCACAACCAGAAGAAGGACCAGCCAATCCGGAAGGATATTGACCTCAGCTTCCAGTTTGCCCCGGTCCTTGATCTTTGCTAGGTAACGGAATCCGTGATGGGTAATGCCTTGCATCGCCATGACGACCTCCATGAGCTAATGAGATTTTTGAACATTCCAACCTAACAAAAAATATAGGTCGTCAGCTTCAAATCCGCAATAACCTGCCAATGCAAACCAGCAAGATATCGAAAAAAAGACGAACAGATGGCAGAGGGGGACAAAGCAAAAAATGGGTTACGGCCTGAACCGTAACCCATTGAATTTGATGGTCAGGATGAGAGGATTTGAACCTCCGGCGGCGGAAGTCGTTCAACTAAAAAAAGTCGAAACTCTAACTAAAAAAACTGTAAAAATTATAGGGGCAGGTCAGGAGCCTACTGCACTTTTGGTTCCAGTTTATCTGTCCCGGCTTTTTGTAGGGGGATCGTTTTTAACATTTCGTTCACCTCTTTTTTGCAAGGGTAAACTTTTATCGAAATCAAAGATGTTATTTGGCCAGCCTGTATCACTCTCAAATGGGTTCGGTGCACCTTTTGACCCAGCAGATCCGTCCAGTTTTTTCCACGAAATGAAATGGTTTTTCCGCGGACTTTTACGGCAAATTTCTGCGGTTCATCGACCTCTACAGTAAAGGGCTTCTTCAGATTTTGAGCGTCGATATGATAGGTTTGGAAGGCGCACATTTTGAGATCGTCATAAGAGTCCACCAGGAACGATCTTAAATATTCTGTCAGGGCTTCGACTTGAGAATCGGAAAATTGATTGAACGCCGGCATGGCAGTTCCTTGCAAACCATCATGGATAGCCTGTTCCATGCGAATTGTGGGCATCCGTTTCATTTCTTCATAATCTTTAAAATTGCGGGGCTTATTTTTTAGCCCGCTGGCAAGAGGACCATCACCTTTGCCCTTGTCCCCATGGCACACGGAGCAACCATTATCTTGATACAGCTTTTTACCCTCCTTAACTAATATTGGGGTCGGCAGGAATGTATATTTTTCCTTTAGAGTTGTCGCAAAAGTGAGGGAGGGAATAAAAAGCAAAATAAAAATAAATTTGATCATTAATGGTTCCTTTTTAGGGCTCAGGTTATGGAATTTGTGGAAAACCTTGTTGACTCATGGAATTGTTATAACAGCGTATTTCTTATAGAGAAAATTCCCAGGGCTAATTTTGCGAGAACCCCGTGCGCACTTTATGACACGTTTTCCGTTGAGATGATCTTCTGACCGGAAAATGCTCTATTTTCTTGGGCGTTTGGAATTAAAGTCAGGACTTTAAGAAAGGAAGGAAAAGCAAAAAAGATTCCAATTGTATTGGATTGATTTTCTGAAAGTTTCTTTAGAAGCCAATAATATCAGTATACCTTATTTATTAAAAATTTACATACTTAATATGCAAAAGAAGACTTCGCAGTGTTCCCTGTCATTAAAAAGTGGACCGATTGAGGTAAAAAGCTTAAGAAACACTTTTAAAGACCGCCTCTCTTTTTGTATGCTGGATATATAGGGACAAAAAGGGTTGAATCTTTCTAAAGGACGAATTCCATGAAAAAATTAATTTCTATTGCTGTGACCAGTTTTCTGGTTTTATTTGCTTCCCAGGTTCTGGCGAAGCAGCTCCTGGTTCTAAGCGGGGACAAATCGCAAAACTCCACGAAATGGAAGGAGGAAGTTCTTCCCGAATACCCGAAAAGCGAGGTGGGGAAAAACCTCCCGGCAAAAATCGTGGTCATTCAGGGCGATCATTTTCCCGATTGGTTGGCGCAGGCTATGGAAGAAGGCCGCATCGGTGAGATCATCGGAACCCCTACGTTTATTATCTGGGATGAGGGAAAGAAAAAAGAATTGGGACGGGTGGAAGGATACACCGAGAAACCGCGGTTCTATTCCCTACTGAGTGAAGCCATGACGGCAGTCGACCAGGGCACACATCCGGGCCGCCGGGAAGGTTCCGGTGGTCATGCTCAAGAGGAAGGTTCCGGAGGAGATCAGCGCCGGGAGGGGTCTGGAGGAGCTGAAATGAGCCAGGATATCATGGACCACATGTACAAGACCCCCGAGGAAGCGAAACGCGCCTCAGAAATGCTGGGTCTTGGAGGCGAGATTCATACCCATGACTCCCCCGATGGAACCATTTACATGCCCGGTCCCCAGATGTAGTTTCCCAAATTGAAAAGCGGAAACTCCGATTTGCGGGGTTAGTCTGATGGGTTAACCCCGTAAAATTAATGGTCAGGATGAGAGAATTTGTACCTCCGGCCTCTGAATCACATGAATAAAATTGGAAGTCGGTAAGGGTAACCCCCATTAGTAACAAACGCCACCGATATTTTTGTGTGTTCTGCCACTCGATACAAAATATTTTTGACCGCCCTGGGACAGGTGCCTGCATCCACCCATATTTTCATTAAAATTTCTAATCTCAAATGTGGTACAAATTCAAGGTCAAATTTGTTAATTATTAATGGCAAGTTTTCGGAAACCGCCATCCATGACAAAGGTAAAAGCCCTTGCTATTTTTGTTGCGGTAATCGGTACTTTGCTGTACCTCAAAACGATATTTTATCCGAAAGCTGCAACCTGGGAGAATCTCAACAAAGCGGGCTTAGCCGCATATGCAAAAGGAGATTATACCGAAGCGGAAAAGCAGCTTAAAGCCGCTCTTAAAGTGGCGGAAAATTTTTCCGATGAAGACTCACGTTTGACATTGATCCTCAACAATCTGGCCGAAATTTACCAGATTCAGAATAAATACGCCGAGGCCGAGCCCATCATCAAGCGGTCATTGGCGATTGCCGAAAAAACTTTTGGTCCAAGTCACCCCAATGTGGCCGCGAATCTCAATAACCTGGCAAACAATTACCGCATTCGGGGCATGTACGCCGAAGCCGAGCCACTTTACAAGCGGGTGTTGGATATTTGGGAGAAAACTTTGGAGCAGGATAATCCCCTGGTCCTGTTTGCCTTGGAGAATTATGCCAATATTCTCCAAAAAGTAGGGCGTGATACGGAAGCCAGGAGTTACGACGCGCGTATAAAGGCCAGCCATGAAAAATTCGCAAGGGAAAATCCGGCTAACTGATTAAAAAGGGGAATTCATTTTGCTTCAGCCAATCGTTTCCTTTCCCCCTGCCAATACCTGTTTAAATCATTTTGAACTACCGCCAAAACACCTCCCTGAAATAAAACCAAAAAAATCACATAAAACAAGTAATAGGCCATGTCTGAAGGCAGCATTCTGATGGAGCCATCCAGGACAAAATATCCAAGGACAATGATTAATACTCGGAACGATCCTTTAATCCGCCTTTTCAAAAATCTTTTGATTATCGCCAGTTGAAAAAACAAAAAAGCTGACTGTATCCCCGCAATGTCCCAATCCAATAAAATTTTAATGAAAGGTCTAAATTGAGATTCATCATATTTCCCCACCACCACGCCGAAAATAAAATAAGGAATCGTAGAGAGGATAAACAGTGACAGGGCTAATAGCTCGGGGTTTAATTTTATTCCTTTATGATTCCTGAATTTTCTGTAGTTTCTTAGAAACCAAAAATAAAAATAAAGACCAAAGGTCAATCCGTAGAGAATGAAAAAGAATCTTACCGATTGCCCCTGGGTTGGTATTTTCGTCAAGCCTTTATATTCTGAAATCAGGTTAGGAGTGAAAACTTCTTTTACCGATTTTGTTTTTCCGCTTTTTTTAGCGATGAGCAAATCCTGCGAATTTAATTGGCCTTCCGCTAGTAAACAACGAATATCTTTTAAATACAGAGGTCCTTTTCTTACCCCCTCTTTTATGGGGATAAATTCCGCTGGTGAAAATTCAATGACCGCTGAATGTTTTTCCAGATCCTTTTTGGCTCTCAAAGCCAGATAAATACCCAGAAATACGATTCCAAATATCAAAAAGTATGACCACCCAGCCTGGGAAAAAACGGCAGCATCATAGATCCCGTGCAGAATGACCACCAAAACCAGGCCTGTTGCCAGTTCTTTTTCGGGTTCAAAGCCAAACTTGGCTTTGCCCATAAAATAGCCCAATATGACTCCCTCGAACGCGTGGCCGGGAACGGCGGTGAATAATCGAAACATACCCGCCTCCTGACCCAGGGTAAAAACATAAAAAAGGTTTTCAACGGTTGCAAAACCACAGCCCACCATTCCTCCATAAACAATTCCATCAAACGGTTCGCTGAATTCCCGGTCATCGTAGATAAATCCTTTAATGAATAAAAATTTGCATAACTCCTCAATCAAAGCCACACCAAAAAAAGCATACAAACCCCTTTGCCACAAGGGAATATCTGAATTTCCCTCAAAAATCCCCTCCAGACCAAAAAAGGTTTCAAAAGCTCCCTCAAAATAACTTGTGGGAAAACAGGCCAATCCTCCTAAAAGAAATGCTTTAACAACCATGATTTTGGGCTCGGGTTCCCATCTATCGGCATAATAAATATAGACCGCAATGGCGATCCCGGGTCCTATTGCAATGTATAACAGCTTAAAAGTTTCCATGTCCAAAGTTAAAGCCTTATCGAATTGCCTGCACGTTGCTTCAGCATGTTCTCCTGACTTCCCCCTAGATTAATTTCCCGCGTGTCAAACCACTGGGAAGTCAACAAAAATGGGCTACGACCTAAACCGTAACCCACTGAATTTAGGGGTCAGGATGAGAGGATTGAACCATTCCCACCCCAGGAGACTTCGGATTCCTATAGGAGCCTTTAGGGAGGGCATGCCGACTTTATTTCCAGCATGGATAATACCCTGGAACTCCGGTTAAGCTTGATGCCACTTTCCAATTCATTGATCCATCCGCAATGCTGGCAAGGATACCTGTCTTCCAATTCAGCGGGAAATTGAAACGTATCGTCAATCTTGCTTTTTCGCTCGCATTCTGGATTCTTGCAAATAAATCCGCAGATATGATCGGACAAATCGGGCCTCCAATGTTTAACGAATCAGAAAAGGGGAAACGTAGCATAATTGCAGCCAGGATCAAATATGGATTTTACGAAATGGATAAGGGAATAGTTGGAAAAAACAAGCGAAATGTACCCCAAAAAAAATGGGTTACGAGTAATACCGTAACCCATTAAATTGGATGGTCGGGATGAGAGGATTTGAACCTCCGGCCCCTTCGTCCCGAACGAAGTGCGCTACCAGGCTGCGCTACATCCCGACACTTGGAATCAGGTCTTTTTGTAGAAGAAATTTTTGAGGTATTTCCAGATGATGATCGATCCCATCGCGTTGCCGAACGATTTCAATTTCGTACTGCCGCCCAGACATTTCTGGCAATAGGGGTGGACCACCTTATTTTTCATGAAGCCTTCGATCGCCTCGACGATCGGGCCGTTATTTAAAATATCCACAATGGGCTGCTCGAACACATTGCCCGCTTTGGTGTTGCCGTCGTAATCCTTACAGCAATAGGTCATGTCGCCGTTGCAGAGAATGGCGAAATGATCGGTCAAGGCACTGCAGTAGCCCACCTTGGTCGTCACGACGTTGTCGCCGATGAAGGCGTTGCCCCAGGTGTCGAGAATATAAGTCTCGAAGAAAATATTCGGCGTCACCTTGACGACGTTCCATTTGAACGTGGACAGTTTGGCTATCCTGTTTTCGACTTCCGCGACTTCCTCTGCCGGCAGGGGAGGGCTGACACGGTGAATCTCTTTCGCCCAGTAGCCGAAGGTTTTTCGCAGTTCGTTGGTGCTGTTGATGACGTTCATGGTCCCCAGCGACCAGTCTTCCCCTGGCACTTCCGACTGGAACTTGGTGTTGAGGAAATGCACCTTGATCTTCGGCGGCGTTTCATGCCTGTTGACGGCTTGAATGAATTCCAGGATCTGTTCCTTATACCCCTCGAACTCCATGCGCCGCGCCTTGCGGGTTTTAAACGATTCCTCGTCCGGCGTTTGCAACGAAATGTTCAGTTGCGACACGGTGACTTTTTCCAGCCTTGATGCGATCTCTTCATTTAAATACGTTCCGTTGGTGGTGATGCCCGTTTTGACACCCAGTTGCGCGGCATGATCGAGGATGTCGAAAAACTTGGGGTGCATGAACGGCTCACCCATCACGTGAAAGGTGATCTTCTCCGCCAAATTGTATTCCGCCACCTGGTCGATGATGGCGCAGACGCGTTCGTAATCCATGTACTCATACTTGCGCGTCATCTCCTGCTTGGGACAAAATGTGCAGTCAAAATTGCACACGTTGGTGAGTTCGATGTGAATCCGCTGCAGAGGGAACTGCACCAGTTCGCCGATGCGGCCAGGAACGCTTTTGCTTTTGGGAACAGGCTTAACTTGAGTGAGCATGTATTTTCACGAGTAATTGGAAGTTATTTATCCCAGGTGTAGCGGTTGATGCTTTCACCCTTATAGGAAGTATTGGTCACGTTGCGCGAGACATCGTCGGATTTGCATTTGGGGCAGGTGACTTTTTTATTGCCAACCTCCGAGATTTTCATTTCCACAACGAAGTTTTCTTTACATTTATTACAGGAGTGATCGTAATTCGGCATGACTTTGCTCCATAAGGCTTTAAGAATACAATAGTTCCTACTTCAAAGCAACGAACCCGGCGAAGTTATTCCATTTGCAGAATATTTCCGCCGAGGAAAATCCCGCCTCGCGCAACAGATGGATGTTCTCGCCGGCGGTCAGGGGAATCAAAACATTTTCCAGAGCGTCGCGCTTGCGCGAGATTTCCATCTGTGAGTAGCCCTGACTGCGCTTGAACTCGTGATGAAACTCGATATAGGATTGATCCAGTTGGGCGCTTTCACTTTTGACCTTTTCGATGAGGATCAACAGACCTCCCGGATTCAATCCTGCGTAAAATCGACGCACCGCCTCCAACCGTTTTTCCGGAGCAATAAACTGTAGCGTGTAGTTCATGACGATAACGCTGGCGTTGGTCAGGCCGAAGTCCTGATTCAAATCCGCTTCTACCAGCTTCCACGGTGAAGATGACGATGCCAGTTTCGCGCGCGCCTTTTCCAGCATGGGAGCCGAGTTGTCGACACCGATCAATCGGACTCCGGCATCGGCGGGAAACTGGTGCGCAAGATTCTTGAGCAGCGTTCCCGTCGAACAGCCAAGATCATAGATGTTGCTTCCCTTATGGGCGAAGCGCAGGCACCAGCGGATCGCCATTTCCTGGCATTCGCGGTACAGCGGCACGCTTCGCTCCAGCATGTCGTCGAACACACGCGCCACCGACTCGTTGAACTCGAACTTCTCCGGCGAGTCCTCACGCATGAACAGATTGTCTTTAGCTTTGGTTTCCATTGCGATCTGTTTTCTCAAGGCCCCGGCATTTCGCCGGCTTCCACAGGACCGGCCTTGGACTTAATCAACAGCTTGTTGATGGCGTTGATGTAGGCGAATCCGCTGGCCTCCACCGTATTGACCCCCGCCCCCTTGCCGATGACTTCGCGGTTGTCGTGGCTCACCCGCACCGTTACCTCGCCCTGGGCGTCCTTGCCGCGGGTTTTCGACATCACCTGATAGTCGAGTAGCTTGCAGGCGAGTCCGGTGATTTTGTCGATGGCGTTGTAAACCGCATCGACCGGACCGTCTCCCGTGGCGGTGGCCGTGTGGCTTTTGCCGTCGCGGCTGACCAGCTCCACCGAGCCTTCCGGCAACGCTCCCGTCTCAAAACTGCTTTTGATCTTTTTCATCGAGTAAGTGTTGAGACTTTCCTGCGTCCAGCGTTGCTTCTGAATGAGGGTCAGGATGTCGTCCTCAAAAATTTCTTTTTTCTCATCCGCGAGAATCTTGAACTCATCGAAAACCGCGTCGAGTTCTTTCTGAGTCAGGTCATAGCCCAGCTCCTTGCACACATGCTGAAGCGCGTTGCGGCCTGAGTGCTTGCCCATGACCAGTTCCGATTCCTCCACGCCGACGTCGTGGGGATTCATGATCTCGAAGGTGTCCTTGCGTTTAAGAAATCCATGCTGATGGATTCCCGACTCGTGCGCGAACGCGTTTTTGCCGACCACGGCTTTGTTGCGCTGGACGAAAAACCCGGTGAGACTGCTGACCAGCTTACTGCACGACATGATGTGCCGCGTGTCGATGCCGCTCTCAATGCCGAAGAAATCCTTGCGCGTCTTGAGCGCCATGACGATTTCCTCCATCGCCGCATTGCCCGCGCGCTCGCCGATGCCGTTAATGGTGCATTCCACCTGCCTGGCGCCTGCCTGCACAGCGGCTAAAGAGTTGGCGACGGCGAGGCCCAGGTCGTTGTGGCAGTGAACACTGATGACGGCTTTTTCGATGCCGGAGACGTTGCCCTTTAAATAATGAATCAATTCCGAAAACTCACCGGGAATGGTGTAGCCGACGGTGTCGGGAATGTTCAAGGTCGTGGCACCTGCGTCGATGACCGCTTCCAGCGCGTCTTTAAGAAACTCCTTTTCCGTCCGCGTCGCGTCCATTGGCGAAAACTCGATGTCGTCGCAGTATTTTCTGGCGAACCGCACCGACTTCACCGCCATGTCGATGATTTCTTCTTTGGCCTTTTGCACCATGTGCACGCGGTGGGTTTTCGAGGTCGAAAGGAAAATATGGATTCTTGGAGATTCCGCCTTTTCCAGCGCCCGGGCGTTGGCTTCGATGTCCTTTTCCAGCGCCCGCGCCAGACCCGCCACTTGCGAGCCGCGGATTTCATTGGCGATCTGCTTCACCGACTCAAAGTCGCCAGGGGACGCCGCCGGAAAGCCCGCTTCGATCACGTCCACCCGCAATAGGGAAAGCTGTCGGGCGATTTCCAGTTTTTCCTGGATATTCAAGCTGGCGCCTGGGCACTGTTCTCCGTCGCGTAATGTGGTGTCGAATATGATGAGCTTTTCCGTTTTCATTGTCTTGATTTCACTCCTTGGTTAAAGATTCTCCTTAAAAGATATGATAAACCTTGCACAGACTAAAGTGATGAGACTTAAAACCGGTCAATCCATTGCCGATTTGACCTTGAATCCCGCTTTTTCGATAGCCTTTACCAGCGCCGTGGTTTTGCAGAGGTCCAATCGGAACAAATAGACCACTTTGTTTTTACTTTTTGGGTAGGGAGTCATCCCCACACTGATGATATTGATGTTGTGATCGTGAAAGATCCGGCAAACCGCATCGAAGTTTTTGGGGTCTTTTCCCATGATCACGTCAATACGGGAGCTGGAGTGGATGATGCCCATCATATCCACGAACAGTCCGAGCAGATCCAGGATCGAAATGATTCCGACCAGTTTTTTGCCGCTGACTACAGGGAGCGACCCGATTTTATTCTGATAAATTAAAAGAGCCGCATCCTCGATATTGGTTTCCGGTTCCACGGTCAGCGGGTTCCGGGTCATGTAATCCCGGACTTTCATTTTTTTCGGGTCGAGGTCCGCAGTTTTTGCGGACTTGGAATTGGCCTTGGCTAGAAACGCGCCGCGAATGTCGCTTTCCGTGATGATTCCCAAAAGTTCCTTGCCGTCCACAACCGGAAGATGCCGGATCGAGTTTTTTACGATGAGGTCCTGGGCTTTGTCCAAATGATCGTCCTTTTTAATAGTGACAACCTTTTTGACCATGACCTCTTTAACGATCATCTTTTCTCCAGAGTTGCAGGTTTTGTTTAATCAGATTCAGAGAATCGGCAGGCGGCATGTGAATTAGCGGGCAATTCCCAGAACGATGTATTCAATGCATGTTCTAAAGCCGGCTGAGAAAAGCCTTTTGGTACCTTTTTACCAGAAATTCCTCCAAGTTTACAGCAATTTGAGCGGAGGGTGCATACTGGAAATACCGTCTTAATCTTTTAAAAACAAGAAAATTGACGAACCCCGATTCTTTGAAATAAAGAAAAAGCTTGAAATATGGGATGCAAATCTGCATCCTCTTTAGTCCGATTCCCCTGGAAAACTATACGGCGCGTCAAATCGAAGTGCCAATATTTTGTCGAGTTGAAGGGTTTGTTAAAGACGTTGTAGTACCACGTTAAAGTTTATATATTTTGTACAATAAAATTTGTAATTAAAGTACTCTATTTTGCTATAATTGCTGGAATTCCTGCAAAAGTGTATTTTACCACTGGGGCATATTAATTGCATTTAAGGTTTAACGGAATTTCTTGCACCGGATAATTCCTGCCAATCCATCAAAAAAATCTCCTCCCTATATAAGGGGAGCCGAATATTTAATTTTAAACTTGTTTTTGGACTATGACCAATAAGGGAATACCAAAGAAGCAGGGGTTGTACGACCCGGCTTACGAGAAAGACAGCTGCGGCGTCGGGTTCGTCGTCCACATGAAGGGCAAACGGTCCCACGACATCGTCCTCCAGGGGCTGGATATTCTGGAACGGCTGGAGCACCGGGGCGCTTGCGGCGCCGATCCCTTGACAGGGGATGGAGCCGGTTTGCTGATCCAGATGCCGCACAAGTTTTTCCGCACCCAGTGCGAAAAAATCGGCATCAGCTTGCCGGAGCCGGGGCATTATGCGTCCGGACTTGTTTTCCTGCCCAGGGAATACAACGCGAAAAAATGCGCAAAAATCATTGAGAAATTCGTTGCCAGCGAAGGACTGCAATTTCTGGGTTGGCGCGAGGTTCCCGTCGACAACAGCACCATCGGCCACGTTTCGAGAAGCGTCGAGCCGATCGTCCGCCAGGTGTTCATCGGCGCTGGCGATGATATCAAAGACAGTGCCCAGTTCGAGCGGCGTCTGTATTGCGTGCGCAAGCAGGTGGCCAACGCAGTGCGCGCGGCAGGGTACAACCAGGACAACGAGAGTTTCTACATCGTCAGCCTTTCCTCGAGGACGTTTGTCTACAAAGGCCAGTTGACCGCGCCTCAGGTGGAGACCTATTTTCTCGATATCAGAGACCCGGAGATGGACTCGGCTCTGGCCTTGGCGCACTCCCGATACAGCACCAACACGTTTCCCTCATGGGGACGGGCACAGCCGTTTCGTTACATCGCCCACAATGGAGAGATCAACACCATTCGCGGCAACCAGAACTGGATGCGCGCCAGGGAAAAGATATTTGAATCGCCGCTTTTTCCGGAAATTGAAAAAATTCTGCCTGTGATCGCCAAGGGGGGAAGTGATTCCGCCGATTTCGATCAGGGTCTGGAAATGCTGGTGCAAACGGGCCGGTCTTTGCCGCACGCGGTGATGATGATGATTCCCGAACCGTGGAGCGGGCACGAAACGATGGATGCGGAAAAGCGGGGGTTTTACGAGTTCCACGCTTCCATGATGGAGCCTTGGGACGGCCCGGCTTCGATCGCGTTTACCGACGGCGACGTCATCGGCGCGGTTCTCGACCGCAACGGACTGAGGCCTTCGCGTTATATCGTCACCAAGGACGATCTGGTGGTGATGGCCTCGGAAGTCGGCGTATTGCCCATCCCCGAATCGGAAATCGTGCATAAAGGCAGATTGCAACCGGGGAAAATGTTTCTCGTTGATCTGCGCGAAGGCCGAATCATTTCAGATAAAGAACTTAAAGGGAAGATATCGACGCAACATCCTTACACCCAATGGGTCAGCGACAATCAGGTGAACCTTGAGGATCTTCCGGACTCAGGAAAACAGTTCGAGCCGGACTTTGAAACGCTGCTGACGCGGCAGGTGGCCTTTGGCTATACGGCAGAGGACATCAAGATTGTGTTGTCTCCGATGGTGGGAAAAGGCATGGAAGCGACCGGGGCGATGGGCAACGACACGCCTTTGGCGGTGCTTTCTGAAAAACCGCAATTGTGTTTTCAGTATTTCAAGCAGTTGTTTGCTCAGGTGACCAATCCCGCCATCGATTCCATCCGCGAGGAACTGGTGATGTCGATGGAGGTGACGCTGGGAAAAGAACTCAACCTGCTTTCGGAATCCCCGGCGCATTGCAAAAAACTCAAGATCAAGCACCCCATCCTGACGATTCCGGAGTTTGAGAAAATTAAAGCGCTGGATCAGGCGGAGTTAAAAAGCGTTGTATTGCCGATATTGTTTCCGGCGGCGGCAGGAGAAAAGGGTCTGGAAAAAGCGCTCGATGAACTTTGCCAGAACGCATCCGCGGCGATCGAAAATGGCGCGACGATCCTCATTCTTTCCGATCGGGGGATGGATGCCGATCATGTGCCGATTCCAAGCGTCCTGGCCACCGGGGCCGTTCACCATCATCTGCTGAGGGAATTGACCCGCACGAAAGTCGGGATCGTGGTGGAAACCGGCGAAGCCAGGGAAATGATGCACTTTGCTCTTCTAACGGGTTTCGGAGCCGGTGCGGTTTGCCCGTATCTGGCTTATGAGTCGGCGGCGGATATAGCGCGCGAGGGATTGTACATCGATAAAATGGAAACTAGCCGTGCGGTCCAGAATTTTATTAAATCGACGCGCAAGGGCCTCTTTAAAATTATTGCCAAAATGGGTATTTCGACCATTCAAAGTTACCGGGGCGCGCAGATATTCGAAGTTGTGGGGCTTGCAGACGACGTGGTGGGAAAATACTTCACCGGCACTCCCTCCAGAGTGAGCGGAGCCGGGCTGGAAGTGCTGGCAAGAGAAGCGTTGATGCGGAACGAAAGAGCCTTTCAGAAAATTCAGGAAATTTATCCGGCTCTGGATCTGGGGGGGAATTACCACTGGCGGCGCGGGGAAGAGAAACACATGTTGAACCCCACAGCCATCGCCATGCTGCAACACTCGACGCAGTCGAATGATTATCAAACGTTCAAACAATTCTCCAAATACGTCGATGAGCAAAATACCCGCCAGTGCACCCTGCGTGGATTGTTCAAATTCAAAAAGGGGAAATCCATTCCCATCGAAGAAGTCGAACCGGTCGCCGAAATCACCAAACGCTTTTGCACCGGGGCCAGGTCCATCGGCTCCATCTCGCGCGAAGCGCACGAGACACTAGCCATCGCCATGAACCGGCTGGGGGGGAGAAGCAATACGGGAGAAGGCGGCGAAGACCCGGTACGATACACGCCGGATGCGAACGGCGATTCCCGCCGCAGCAAGATCAAGCAGGTGGCCTCGGGCCGCTTTGGAGTGAACAGCTATTACCTTTCCAACGCGGACGAGATGCAGATCAAAATCTCCCAGGGCGCAAAACCTGGCGAAGGCGGGCAGCTTCCCGGGCACAAGGTCAGCGAATACATCGCCAAGATCCGCCATTCGACTCCGGGGGTGGGGTTGATTTCGCCGCCGCCGCATCATGACATTTATTCCATTGAAGACCTGCAACAATTGATCTTCGATCTGCACAACGCCAATCCCGAGGCAAGAGTCAGTGTCAAGCTGGTCGCCGAAGCGGGAGTGGGAACCATCGCCGCGGGAGTTTCCAAGGCGCGGGCGGACGGCGTGCTCATCAGCGGTCACGACGGCGGCACCGGAGCTTCGCCGCAAACCTCGATCAAGCATGCGGGACTGCCTTGGGAGTTGGGGCTTTCGGAAACGCAGCAGGTTTTGGTACTGAATGATTTGCGCGGGCGGATTAAAGTGCAAGTGGACGGTCAGCTTAAAACCGGGCGCGACGTGGTCATAGGCGGTTTGTTGGGCGCCGATGAATTCGGTTTTTCCACCACGGCGTTGGTGACCGTGGGCTGCATCATGATGCGAAAGTGCCATCTCAACACCTGCTCGGTGGGAGTGGCCACTCAGGACCCGGAGTTACGGAAAAAGTTTACGGGAACTCCTGACGCAGTAGTGAATTTCTTTCAGTTCATTGCCGAGGAAGTCCGCGAGATCATGGCCGAACTTGGATTTAAAAAGTTTGATGATCTGATCGGGCATGTGGAAGTATTGGAAGGAGAAAAAGCCACCGAAAACTGGAAGTCGAAAGGGCTGAATGTCGATCACATTCTCTACAAACCGGACATGCCGGAAACCGTGGCCATCCACAATGTGAGCAATCAGGATTTGAGCTGTGACCTGGAAAATAAACTGGATCACAGGTTGATCGAGGCCAGCAAGCCGGCGCTGGAAAATAAGCATCCAGTGCAGGCGGAATTCCCAATCCTCAATACGGACCGGGCGACGGGCGCGATGCTGAGTTATTACATTTCTAAAAAATATGGCGAAGAAGGATTGCCTCCCGACACCATCAGCATCAATTTTAAGGGGTCGGCGGGCCAGAGTTTCGGCGGATTTCTTGCCCCCGGCGTGACCTTTGATCTGGCGGGAGACGCCAACGATTATGTCGGCAAGGGGCTTTCCGGCGGCAAGATCATGGTGTATCCGCCAAAGGAATCTACGATCGTTCCTGAAGAAAATATTCTCGTTGGCAATGTGGTGTTGTATGGCGCGGTTTCGGGAAAAGCGTTTTTCCGGGGCATCGCCGGGGAGCGGTTTGCTGTTCGCAACAGCGGCGCTCATACCGTGGTGGAAGGTGTCGGCGATCATGGTTGCGAGTACATGACCGGCGGTGTGGTCGTGGTTCTCGGTGAAACGGGGCGAAATTTTGCGGCAGGCATGAGCGGCGGATTGGCCTTTGTCCTCGATCGTAGCGATCAGTTTGATATCCACTGCAACAAGGAAATGGTGGATCTGGAACCGGTGGCGGAAGAAGACATCGAACTGTTGAAGTCGCTCATCGAAGAGCATCATCAGTACACGAAGAGTACGGTCGCCAAAAAAGTCCTGGATGAGTGGGATGCGACGTTGCCCAAATTTGTCAAAGTGTATCCGCGCGATTACCGGCGGGTGCTCGAAGAAAGAAAACGTAAGGAACAAACGCTGGAAGAGGTGGCTTGATGGGTGCGGTTAAAGGATTCATGCAGTTTCCAAGGGAAACGCCTCCCGAACGCCCGGTTTCCGATCGGTTGAAGGATCACCGGGAGGTTTACGACGAATTTCCCGACCAGAAATACCGCGATCAGGGAGCGCGGTGCATGGATTGTGGTGTGCCTTTTTGCCAGAGCGATACCGGTTGTCCGCTCGGCAATTTGATCCCCGACTGGAACGACATGGTCTACCGGAATCAGTGGGAAGACGCGGTGGCGCTTCTTTTAAAAACGAATAACTTTCCTGAGTTCACCGGAAGAATCTGCCCGGCCCCCTGCGAAGGCGCGTGTGTGCTGGGGATTAACGAACCTCCGGTGACTATCTGCAAGATCGAAGAGAAAATCGCGGAAAAAGGCTTTGAGAAGGGATACATCAAAGCCAATCCGCCGAAAAAACGCACCGGAAAAAAAGTCGGGGTGGTGGGATCGGGTCCCGCTGGGCTGGCCTGTGCCGCGCAACTCAATTCGGTCGGGCATGAGGTCACCGTTTTCGAAAAAGACGACCGCATTGGCGGACTCCTCATGTACGGCATTCCTCACTTCAAATTGGAAAAGGAAGTGGTCAAACGCCGCATCAAGTTGATGGAAGATGAAGGCATCCTTTTTAAAACCAATGTCAATGTAGGCGTGGACCGTTCCATTAAGGAACTGCAGAAAGAGTTCGATGCGCTGGTTTTGTGCGGCGGCGCGCAAAAGCCCCGCGATCTTCCCGTCGAAGGCAGGGACCTGGGCGGCATTCATTTCGCCATGGATTTTCTGCCCCAGCAAAACAAGCGCAACGAAGGCGACACGATTCCTGAATCCATTTCCCTCACGGCAAAAGACAAAAACGTGTTGATCATCGGCGGCGGCGATACCGGGTCCGATTGTCTCGGCACTTCACTGCGCCAGGGCGCTAAATGCGTGCATCAGTTCGAACTGCTGCCACAACCGCCGGAAGACCGGGCGGGAAACAACCCCTGGCCGCAATGGCCTAAGATTTACCGGGTGACCTCGTCGCATGCGGAAGCGCCGACCCAGGTGACGGATTTTTGCGTGATGACGCGAAAGTTTTCCGGGAAAGATGGCAAGGTTGAAAAAGTCCACGCCGTAAAAATTAAGTTCGGCGATCCCGATCCCAAGACCGGGCGTCCACAAATGCTTGAAGTGCCGGGGTCCGATTTCGAACTGGATGTCGAACTGGTTCTCCTGGCCATGGGATTCGTGCACCCCATTCATGAAGGCATGATCCAGGAATTAAACGTCAAGCTCGATGAACGGGGCAACGTGGCGTGCGATCACAACAAAATGACCAGCGCCGAAGGCGTGTTTGTCGCAGGAGACATGACGCGCGGTCAGTCACTGGTGGTCTGGGCCATCGCCGAAGGGCGCGAAGCCGCCAGGGGCGTCGATCAATTCATCATGGGCCACACCAGCCTGCCGCACAGCCAGTTTCTCTAATTTCATTATATTATCCAATTAGTTACCTTCGTCCCTCGACAGAGCCTGTCCTGAGTTTGTTATATTTCACGATTGCCTTCATGGCCCTGCTATATTTCCTCCATTAACTTCATGCTCCGGAGAGGTAGAAGGGGTGTGCCAAGGGATTCAGAAGGACATAACTCAGGGTGACATAAAAGGTCTCCTCCCCATAGAAAAATGAAGCGGTCCAATTTAAATTTTATTGTAGATGGCATCGCCTTTATTGGCCTGGTCGCGCTGATAACCACCGGTCTGGTGATGCGGTTCGTGGTCCCTCCTTTGAAGAGAGGGGAGGGAGGGGATTTGCCTCACACTATGTTATGGGGACTGGACCGGCATCAGTGGGGAGAGGTCCATTTCTGGATCGCGACAGGCCTCATGGCCATTATGGTGATTCATTTGTTTCTTCACTGGAAGTGGATCGTTTCGGTCGTGCAAGGGAAGCCTGGGGAGGGATCGGGAATTCGTGCGTTTCTAGGAATTCTCAGTCTCGTCGTATTACTGATTGCGGCGGCATTGCCCTTCCTGAGTCCTACAGAACAGAAAACCCATTCAGGAAAACCGAGCACCTCTAAAAAACATCGGGCAATCCCGAATGCCCAGGATCCTTTTCTTGAAGAAATAATGGAACTCCAGAGAGAATTCAATACGGAAGAACAACCATCACTGAGGGAATCCGGCAAGGAAAACGTGCAGGCAATGAACATTCGTGGTGGAATGACTCTTCAGGAAGTGGAGGATGTCACTGGAGTTCCGGTCCAATTTCTTTTGGAACAGTTGAAGCTTCCTGAGGACACCGCGTCAGACGAAAAACTGGGACGATTGCGGAAACAATATGAATTCGACATGCAAGATGTCAGAACCCTTGTAAAAGAATACAAACAATAAATTGTTTATTCGAAAAATTTCTGAATGAAAAACTCACTGAAGATTTTTTGATTGGGGATTTAGAATTAAAAGTAGAGGAGAATAAAAGCCGCGAGAAGCACCCGGTAGATAATAAAAGGCATCAGGCCCACACGGGCGACAATTTTGAGAAGGATTTTGATGGAAAAATAGCCGACAATAAAACTCACAAGGAAACTCAATCCCAATTGGGAATTGGTATAAACGAGGTGGTTTTCGGGTTCCGTTGCCCAAGAAGCCAGAGAATGAAGACCTGCGGCCATAATAATGGGAGTTCCCAGGAGAAATGAAAAGCGCGCCGCTGCGGTATGGGACATATTGGTAAAAAGTCCGGCGGCGATGGTGATTCCCGATCTTGAAGTGCCGGGCAGGAGCGCCAGCGCTTGAGCGAAACCGATCAACATGACCTGCCCCAGACTCAAATGGGTCAGTTCTCTTCTGCGTGCTGTTCGCTTGGCCGAGTACCTGTCGGCAATATAAAAAACCACCGACCAGACCAAAAGGTTGACCGCGACAAACTGCGGGTCCCGGACGTAAGTCTCTATCAGATCTTTTCCAAATAAACCGACGATGCCTGCGGGAAACGATGCGAGAAGGATGCTGATTGCAAGTTGCCGTGTGGGAGGGTCCGACTGTTTGTTGAGCAGGCTGAAAAGCAGTTTGGACAAGTCCTGGCGGAAAAAGATTATAATAGCCAATAGGGTGCCAAGATGAAGGATGGCGTCCATCGCCAATCCCTGATCCTCAAAATTGAACAGGAAGGGCGCGAGGATCAAATGCCCTGAACTGGAGATGGGCAAAAACTCGGTCAAGCCCTGGATAATGCTCAAGAAAATGATTTGCAAATATTCCATTTAGTATGAATCCCGTCAATAAAGAAAAAAATCGTCGTACATTATATAGTGTTCTGATCATAATCGTCGGGTTAATTGCATTGCAAAACCAAAGGCTTTCGGTCAGCGATCCGGAAGATACGTATCCGAAACGAATCAAAAGAGCCATTCGGTTGCTCATCACACCGGCGGAGAATGAACTCCAGCGCCACCTCATCGGTAAAGGAATTGCGTGCGAGGAGAGTGAGGATTTATATAGAAAAGTCGCTTCGGCGACGGTCGTGATTCAAACGGATAATTCCGTCGGCGCGGGAGTTTTCATCGCACCACGGTTGATCGCGACGGCCAAACACGTGGTGGACGGTAGAAATGTGCGCGTCCTTTTGCCTTCGGTGCGCGAACAAGATTTAGCCCAGCCGGGAAAATCCATTCCCATAGCTTCCATTCATCCTGTTGCCAGTCTGGACCTGGCGTTTGTGACGACCCAGGTTCCCCATCGATCCTGGCTCAAGCTGGAAAGAAATCTGGGCCGGGAGACCAGTTTGATGATCGTGGGCCATCCTGGCGGAAAATATTATGCCTTGCAAAAGGCCCGCATCAAGAAGAAAGAATTGCTGGAATCTTCCAACTACGTTGTTTTTAAAGACAATGAGATATTTTTTGGCAATTCGGGCGGCGGCATTTTCAGTTGCGAGGGCAACCTTGTGGGAGTGGTGAGCATGATGTCCAATTATGACAATAGCATGCTGAAACAAGGCATTGGCATCAATGCCGCAACTTTGGCGCAATACGCACAAAAGTTGGGATGATGAGGAATCAAGTGCGTTTTTGATTTATTTTAGGGGTATTTTGCATCAATTTATAAAATTGCCGGGTCTGGTAAATTATGCTATG
>JAJDBE010000142.1 GCA_029261515.1 Nitrospinaceae bacterium
AACCATTAACTTTTGTGTAAAAGTTAGTCCTTTCCTCTTTGCAGAAAATTCCAAAAAGGGTCGGTTAAAATCGGTTATTCCTGCTACCTCACGGTTTTGCACGGAAGTATCGTATAGTGACAAATAGGGTGTAGGGATAGATAAAGAGGGTAGATAATTTTTGTGTGATAACAGTTTAGAAATTATGAGAACTCAAGAACCGAAGCTACGTGAAATATACTTGCAGCAAATGATAGAAGTTACGAATAGGCTAAATGCAACTAAGCTCTTTTTTGACTCTTATTCAAAAAGCGGCAATGAAATAGATTTTGATTCTGGTGTTTTGCAATTAAGAAAATCCCTAGAGGCAACGGCTTATGCATCTATAGTCCCAAACAAGGCTAAATATCAATTATTTAGACAATTGTCAGACACGAGTAAGGATTTCACGAAAGACTTTCATGCTTCCAAAATATTTAATGATCTACGGGAAATTAATAAAAATTTTTACCCTGTTCCGTTGCTTCCAGCTAAGAGACAAGATGATAATTCGTGGCATTTTGGTAGAAAAGAACAGGGGTATCTCTCTGAAAAAAAATTTCAGAAAACTTATGATCGGTTAGGAAAATTTCTTCACGCAGACAACCCATGGGGCACTGATAAACAGCGTCAAAACTTAGCGAAAGACATTGAGGAAAGGATTAAGGAAACTCGCGAGCTATTAGAGCTACATGTAGCTTTTATAAGAACTAACAATTATAAGGGTGCCTGGGTGGTTGAGGTACCAAAATGCGGCTCAGCACCTAAAATCATTTCTGGTTTTGCCGATGGTGATTTCGTAGTAAACGACACATAACGTCCGCTAATGGCCGATAGCAAGGATGGAAGCCTAAGGGTTAGTCAGACTGCAATATTAGAGTTGTCTCTATCGCGAAAGTTTCCCGAGAGTCCTGGCCGGCAATGGATCGTCTTTCTACATGGAAGAGAGGACGCGGATTTCCTGTTTCAAACTTTTGGTGAGGATGTTTTCAATGGCGCGCAGCGTTCCTGACTGCGAACTGGGGCAACTGCCGCAGGCGCCCTGGTAACGAATTCTTAAAGTGTTGTCCTCATAGTCCAGCACGGTGACGCCGCCGCCGTCGTTGGCGAGAGCAGGCCGCACGGTTTCGTCGAGCAGGGCGTCGATGACTTCGGCCTTGGCCTCATTCGACAGGTTGGGAAAATCGATGCTTTCAAGTGTGTCGAAGATGGATTCCTTTTTGTTTTCTTCCTGTTCTGCCTCGTTGTCATAGAAGATCAGGTTGTCTTCGATAATATCTTCCACCGCTTCCACCATGACTTCCAGGTTGTAGTTGGGGATAAAGGAAACGGTGACAAAGTTTTCGGACAAATAAATGCTCTGGATGTTGCCGAGCGCGAACACCACTTTGGCAAACGGGTCTTGCTCCGCATCTTCTTCCGACGTGATGGATTTTGCTCCCGCACGGATGACGGGCCGGTTCATAATATATTTGAAGGCGTTGGGATTCGGCGTCATCTCCCTTTCCATCACTTCATACGGGGTGGCATCAGTTTCAGTCATGCTACATATCCTTTCAATTGACCGGGCGGCCAAATTTTGAATTGCTTGCTTTTCTTTAGCAGTGAGCTTTGGTATTGGTGCAAGCCCGCTGCCTCTCCTATCCTGTCCTACCTTGGATGGAATCCGCCGGGTTTGGGTTCAGAAAAACGCTGCTCTTACGAAGCCCTTTAATAAAAAACCGTTGAAATTTCCCTGCTTGTTTGTGGTTCCATCCATTTTAATGCGTCTCGTGCAGCGGTTTGCTCAGCGTCGGTTCCTTCAATAAGTCGTCGATCGTGGAGTCCCGGTAGGCATTCTCAATCAACGTGATGGCGTCATTCAGCCGTTTATGCAGAGGACACAGGTTGACGCCATGTTGCTTGAGGCCGAGCGGACAGGTCTCAATGTGCGGAATCGGATCGACGGCGTTGATCACTTCCAGCAGGGACAGTGCGTCTGCCGGCTTTGCCAGCGAAAAACCGCCGTGCAGGCCACGCCGCGCGTTGACGATTCCCGCCCTGCCCAGAGACTGCAAGACCTTGGAAAGGTAGCTTCGGGGCACCTTGGTGATTTTCGCGATCTCCTCGGTGATCAGAGCCGCATCCGGGTAGCTGGCAAGGCAAACCACCGACCGAAGGGCATACTCTGCTGTTTGCGAAATCATAGGGGGTCTCAATAAAAGTAGATAAAAATATCTTGACATCCAATTATAGCATGATTATATTGAATATATAAAGTAGATAAAAAGGTCTAGTTATCCTAATTAATTAAAATCATTTATTTTCAATGATTTATAAGAATGACAACGGGAGGGGAATTAAAATGATGAAGACGCATCTGGATATCCATTCAAGCATCAATGATTTTGTGAAGGAAGACATGCGCCGGGCCAACGTGTTCGAGGCGCTGGGAATCGACGCCTGCTGCGGTGGGGCGAAATCTCTTGCCGAAGCCTGCCAACACAAGGGACTCGACCCCGAGACGGTCCTCGACCAATTGGACATCGTGGATGATGCGGTCGATTCCGCCGCGGCGGAAAAGGACTGGTCGCAAGCGGGTTTCACAGAACTTGCAACTCATATCGAAGAAACGCATCATACTTACTTGAAAAAAGCCCTGCCACGGTTGTCTGCGCTGATCGCCAAGGTGGAGGGGGCGCACGCGAAACGGCACCCGGAGCTTTTGCAGGTAAGCAAAGCGTTTGCGGCTTTAAGAGCGGATCTGGAACCTCACATGATGAAAGAGGAGCAGGTGTTGTTCCCGATGCTGCGTCAGCTGGATTCGGGGACGGGGAGTGCCGGCATTCCAGAGGCACTGACCAAGGGTCCCATCCGGGTGATGCGCATGGAGCATCAGCGGGCGGAAGGTTTGCAGGACGAAATCCGTACTCTCACCAAAAATTTTGCATTTCCGGAAGATGGATGCCAAACGTACCGGCGCATGCTGGATGAGCTGAAAACATTGGACGAAGACCTTCAGGTTCATATCTATAAAGAGGATGAAATTTTATTTGCCAGGTCGCCGGGTATTGACGCAATATGAAAACAGGCTGGCTGCAATAAGGTTCATCATGCTTATAGGGAATGCTTCGGTTTTTTTAGAGAAAGTGGTTTTTTGTTATGGATGAATTGGAAAAGTTGCAGGCGGCGATGCAAAACAATCCCGATGACGCGGATGCTCATTTCAAGCTGGGGCAGGGGTATTTTCGTGCGGGGAAAAATCAGGAGGCATTGGAAGCCCTGCAAAAAGCCATCCGCCTCAAACCCGATCACGCCCAGGCGCATTTTCATCTGGCCAAGGTTTTCGATATGCTCAAACGCTACGATGAAATGATCGATGCGTTTAAAGAAGCCGCCTGGCTGATGCCCGATTGGGCGGAAGCGCATTATAACCTGGGCCTGGCGTATCTGGTGTTGAACCGGCCCGAAGAGGGCATCGCGCCGTTTCAAGAGGCGATACGCATTCAACCCGATCTCGCCGAAGCTCACAATGGACTCAGCCTGGTTTACGGGTTGACCGGGGATAATGAAAAATCAGCCGAACATTTTAAAAAAGCGGTGGAGTTGGAACCGCGGTTCGGAAAATAGTTTTTCAGAAAATTTTTCTGATAGGTTGCTGATAAGAGGTCAATCTGAGCCAGTTATATTTCACCATTGCCTTCATCCCCAAAGGGGTATGTCGAAGGGTGAAATATAGAATTCATGCTTCGACTGGCTCAGCATGACATCGAACAATCCTGACATTACATTGCACTGACCGGTTTCCCCTGCCTGCTAATATTTCCCCCGAATATGCTCCGCGGCCTCGGCTGCATAAAATTCCTTTAATTTCCGGTGCAGTTCTTCTGAGAGCGGTGGCAGGTCGCTGGCCGCGCAATTGGCGGTCACTTGTTCGGGTTTTGTGGCTCCCGGGATCACCGTGGTCACCGCGTCAAAATCGAGAATCCAACGCAGGGCCATTTGCGCCATCGTCATGCCTTCCGGAACCAGGGGTTTTAGAGCGTCTGCGAGTTCCACTGCTTTCGCAAACGGGATGCCGGCAAACGTTTCGCCGACGTTGAACGCGTCGCCGTCCTTATTGTAGTTTCTGTGGTCGTTTTCGGCGAAGGCGGAATCGGCTTGAAATTTTCCCGACAGCAGGCCTGATGCCAGCGGCAGACGGACGATCAACGCGACGCCTTGAGCTTTGGCCTGGTCGAACAACTCGGCGATGGATTTTTGCCGAAAGATATTGAAGATGATCTGCAATGAGGAAACACCCTCCTGCTCCAGGCAGATCTGTGCTTCCTCCATCGATTCGACGCTCAACCCGAAGCGCTTGATTTTTCCTTCCTGTTTTAATGTGCGCAGCCAGTCGAATATATCTCCCTGCTTAAGAACTTCCGTGGGCAGGCAATGCACTTGAGTGAGGTCCAGTGCTTTCACTCCCAGGCGGCGCAGAGAATTTTCGGTGTGCTGGCGAAATTGCCTGAGGGAAAAGTTATCCGTTCCGCCCGGTTGCGGATAGCGGCCAAGCTTGGTGGCGACCAGCACTTTTTGCGGCGCGGTTTTAAGAAATTTTTTGATTCTTATTTCGCTTACGCCTTCGCCGTAGACATCGGCAGTGTCAAAAAATGTGACTCCGGTTTCCACCGCCTTTGCCATCACCTGTTCTGCGGCGTCATCGTCGAGTTCTCCCCAATCGGCGCCCAACTGCCAGGTTCCCAGACCGACTTCGGATATCAGGGTTCCGTCGCCAGCCAATTTTCTATACTTCATAATTCCTCCGAACTTTTTCGTTATTTAAATCTTGTTTTGAACCCGCCCTTGACCTGGTTTCCAGATTTGGTGAATAATGATACTACGCCAGGACAAATGATGGTTGCATTGAATGCAAAAATTTCCCCCACCCTTTCAGGTGATTTTGTTGCGAGATACCAAGCCCCATTGCCGAAAGCGATCGACTTTTTTCTGTAGTCGAATTCAATCAACCTTCTGGTTCTTTCTTTTTGTTTTTTTAGCGGGATCCGCATCGCAACTTTTGGCCGGCGATTCCGGTTTTGAAGCATACAGGAAAAACGTGCAGAAGGAGATTGAAAAACAGAAACAGGTTTTGCAAAAAGATCCCGCGAATGCGGAGGCGCATTTTCAACTGGGTTTGTCCTTCCTGGCTTTGGGCAAACATGAGGAAGAGATCGCCGAATACAAGGAAGCGATCCGGATCAAGCCGGATTATGCGGACGCGCATTTTAATCTCGCGATGTCCTACGACTTGCTGGGAGACGGCATGAATTCTATTCGGCATATGATCCTGGCCCGGCAGATCTATACTGAGCAAAGGAATCACCGCAAGATACGCTCGTCACAGCGGTTATTGCGTGGCTTTTATGGGAAATACGGGACTAATCCCGAGGATTTTATCCGGCCGAAATGATCTTCGCAGAAATGTAAGAGGAGTCAGAAACGATGAAACGCAGGTTCCGTTATCTTTTGACGTTTGATTCCGCCGATGGAGTGAAGACCGTCGCGGAGTTCAATTCCAATGAAGACTATTTGGATTTCAAGAAGGACCTGGACGATCAGGGGCTTGCCAATAAGCTGGTCAATGAGAGGGAGTTCGAGGCGTTAAAATACAAAGGCGCCCAGTACCTTGACATGAGAGATTGAGTGCGAGCATCATTTGCGGCCCGTGGCAAGCGTTGAAACCTTCATTCGCCGATTTTGCTTTCAAGCCGCTTCAATTCCTCTTCCAGTTTCATCCTTTGTGAAATTTCATTTTCCAGTTTCAATCGGGTTGCGGCGAGGTCGAGAGTGGATTGTTCATATTTTTCCTTGAGATTGAAGTTGTGTTTTTGCATTTGATTGTAGAGCAGGCTGATTTCCAGCATATTCTTGATGCGCATCGAAACTTCCAAAATGTCGAACGGTTTTGTCAGAAAGTCGCGGGCACCTGCTTCGAGAGCGCGCAACCGCGTACTTTGGTCAATGTAGGCGGTTAAAATCATTATAGGAGTGTATTTATTTGCCTGCAGTTCCTTTAATTGTTCCATGACTTGGAAGCCAGTCAAATGCGGCATATTCAAGTCCAGAAGCACCAGGTCGGGCCGGTAACTTTCAAAAGCCTTGATGGCTTTTCTTGAGTCGGTGACGGATTGCAGAGACGTGTGTCCCCGGTATTGCAGGGTTTCTTCCAGAACCTTGACGTTGACCGGTTCATCATCCACAATCAGAATTTTAGCGTCAAGAATTTGTTGCGTGGTGACCATGAGTTGTCTCCGAAGAATGAGTGGTGTTCGTAATGTTCGCGTTTTTGGGTTTTAGATATTGGTCGATCACTTGCATGAAATTTTTGAGATCAAACGGTTTGACAATATAAGATTGAAATCCCGCTGTCATGGCATTGGCGATATCCGTTTTCATGGCATTGGCGCTCACCGCTATAACGGGAATCTCCTGCGTTTCTTTATCGTTTTTTAGTTTTTTCATTGCCGTGATGCCATCCATGCCGGGAAGGTTGATGTCCATGAGGATCAGATCTGGCGCATAGGAACGGGCAAGATCGATTCCCATTTGCGCCTGGGGCGCGGAAAGGAGCTTGATATCCGGTCTCGATAGGATGATTTGCTCGACCAGTTTTAGATTGGCCGGGTTGTCTTCTATATAGAGCAGGGTGTAGCGCTGTTTTTCCTGTTGGGCCGTGGTTTTGAGGACCGGCGTGACGACGCTTGCTTCTTTTTCTAAAGAAAGTTCCGTCGCCGCAGGAAGCAGGATGGAAAATTTACTTCCCTTGCCTGAGCCGCTTTCGACCGAAATAGAGCCTCCCATCAGTTCCATCAGCTGTTTGACGATGGAAAGGCCGATTCCCGTGCCTTCGACCTCCGTGTTTTTGATGCCCAATCGGTTGAAGGGGCGGAATAAGGAGTTTAGTTTTTCCTTTTGGATGCCTCTGCCCGTATCGGTGACATTGATCCGCACCATGTCGTTTTGAAGCACGTCGTACTCCAGAGTGACGGAGCCTCCTTCCTGATTGAACTTGATGGCGTTTGACATCAGGTTAATGAACACTTGTTTCAGGCGGGTGGGGTCGGCTCGCACCACAAGGTTTGGACAATCGTCAATACGGTTGATTATTTTAACTCCTTTTTGTATGGCCATCGGCTCGATAAGGGCGGATGTCTCTGCAATGATTTTTTCGACCAGGACCTGTTCTGGAAATAGCTTTACGTGTTTGGATTCAATTTGCGCAAGGTCGAGAATTTCGTTGATCAGTTCCAGCAAATGGTTGCCGGCTTTCATGATTTCGCTTGTTTTGGAATTTTGTGATTCAGTCAAAGGCTCTTTGGGATTTATTTGAAGAAGTTGGGTGAAGCCCAAAATAGCATTCATGGGGGTCCGCAATTCATGGCTCATCGTGGAAAGAAATTCGGATTTTGCATTGTTGGCTTTCTCCGCTTCTTCTTTAGACTGGATCAATCGCTCTTCCGCCGTTTGCAGTTCGGTAATGTCCTGGCCCGCGAACACAGCGCCAATGATTTCTCCCTCCTGATTTTTCATCGACGAAGCGGAAAACAACATGGGAATCATTTCTCCCCCGCAGGATCGAAGCGAGATTTTTTTGCTGATCCGTATTCCTTCTTTAAACCAGGGTGAAATCTCCTCTTCGTTCAGATGATCGTCATCACTGGCAATAATGGAGTTTAAGGGCCGCCCGATCAGCTCTTTACTCTGGTAGCCCAGAAGCGTGCATGCGGCGGGATTGACATTGAGGATAGTGAAATCCCCAGACACGACAAAAAGGCAGTTGGTCATGGTTTGAATAATATTGTCAAAATAATTTCTCGAAACGGTCGATTGCCTGAGATCGGTCAGCATTTTGGCAAATGAATTCGCCAATAAACCCAGCTCATCCTTGGAGTGGACTTCGATCGGCGTATCTAAATTTCCTTTTCTGACAGCCTGGACGGCTTCAGATAGTTTGATTCGTTGGCGTTGTTCATGTACACGTCATAGCTCCCGCTTGGCTGGGGGGTCCCCTGGAGATATTGTTGCGTGATTTGTATTGCATGACTTTTGCCTG
>JAJDBE010000143.1 GCA_029261515.1 Nitrospinaceae bacterium
CCAGCGAATTAGGATTGTCGATGATGGTGGAAGACAACCAATCGCCTTTTGAAACGCCGTTTACTATTTCCATCGACGCGCGCGAAGGTGTGACCACCGGCATCTCCGCTGCCGACCGTGCCAAAACCATTCTGGTGGCCATTGATCCGCAAACGAAAAAGAGCGATCTGGTCAAGCCGGGGCATATTTTCCCGTTGCGGGCAAAAGATGGCGGCGTGCTGGTGCGCATGGGACAAACAGAAGCCTCGGTTGATATTTCGCGGATAGCAGAGCTGTCCCCGTACGGGGTCATCTGTGAGATCATGGATGACGATGGCACGATGGCCAGGGTGCCGCAACTGACGAAGTTTGCTAAAAAACACGGGTTGAAGATGATTACCACGAAGGATCTGGCGGAGTATCGTCTGCAACGGGAAACTCTGGTGGAAGAAGAGGTGACCACAACCCTGCCAACGGCCTATGGCGATTTCAAGGCGGTGACGTTTCGTAATGTCCTGATTGACCAGATTCACATTGCCCTGGTGAAGGGGGAGATCAAACCGGATGTGCCGACATTGGTGCGCGTGCATTCCCAGTGCCTGACAGGAGATGTATTTGGCTCCTTTCGCTGTGACTGTGGCGATCAGTTGAAAAAATCCATGGAAATGATCGGTGAAGCGGGCAATGGCGTTTTGTTGTACTTGTATCAGGAGGGACGGGGAATCGGCATTGTCAATAAATTGAAAGCCTATGCCTTGCAGGACGAGGGCAAGGATACCGTACAGGCCAATGAAGCTTTGGGATTCAAGCCGGACTTGCGGGAGTACGGCATCGGCGCGCAGATTTTAAGCAAGCTCGGATTGGGGAAAATCCGTCTGATGACCAACAACCCGAGAAAAATCGTCGGTCTGGAGGGTTATGGATTGCAGATGGTCGAGCGGGTCTCCATCGAAGTGAGTCCGCGCAAGGACAATATCAAGTACCTGCAAACCAAGCGGCAGAAGATGGGCCACATGATAAAGAATATTTCGTGAACTGCATGATAGGGATGATGAATGGTTAAATACATCGAAGGGGAATTGACCGCCAAGGGATTTAAATTTGGCATCGTGGTCAGCCGGTTCAATGATTTTATCACCGGGCGTTTGCTGGACGGGGCCGTCGATGCTCTGCTCCGTCATGGCGCCGAAGAAAACGATATCGAGGTGGTCAAGGTGCCGGGCGCGTTTGAGATTCCCATGGCGGCAAAAAAAATGAGCGCCGCGAAAAAATACGACGCGATCCTTTGTCTGGGAGCGGTCATCCGTGGCGCGACGCCGCATTTCAACTATGTGTCGGCGGAAGCCAGCAAAGGCGTCGGCGCTGTCGCGCTGGAAGCCTCGATGCCGGTTTTGTTTGGCGTCCTGACGACGGACAACCTCGAGCAAGCGATCGAACGGGCGGGTTCCAAGTCCGGTAACAAGGGCTGGGAAACGGCAATGGCGGCTATTGAAATGGCCAACCTTTATAAAAAAATCTAGCAGGGATGTTCCAATGGGAAAAAGAAGGTTGTCCAGAGAACTGACGCTTAAGTTTCTGTATCAGTTCGAATTCAATGAAGGCGATTTTGATGAGCAAATGACCGCCTTTGAAGAGCGGCTTTCCTGTCAGGATGAAGTCACGCAATTCATGGAAGATCTCGTGGGCAAAGTGCTTTTGCATAAAGATGAAATCGATGAACTCCTGAAAAAATACAGCGAACACTGGACCCTGGACCGGATGACCGTCATCGACCGCAATATTTTGCGGCTCGGCGTGTGTGAGCTTATCTACAGCCGCACCATTCCCCCTAAAGTGGCCATCAACGAAGCCGTTGAGATCGCTAAAAAGTACGGCAGTGAAGAATCACCCGATTTTATCAATGGAATTCTCGACCGGATCTTTAAGGAAATGAATCAAGATCTGGCGCATCCGCCCGTCGGGTAAACCCGGACTCTGGTACCTCTTATGCGATACATTATTTTTTCCGATGTGCACAGCAACCTGGAGTCTCTACGGGCCTTCATTCAAGTCACCGAAGACATAGATCACGATAAAAAAGTCTGTCTTGGCGATCTTGTCGGATACAACGCGGACCCCAACCCAGTTTTAAACTGGATTCGGAAAAATGTGGATATCGTGCTGGGCGGTAATCACGATTACGCGGTGGTGGGTAAAACGGATATCAGCTATTTCAACCCGCATGCTTACCACGCCTGCCTCTGGACCCGAAAGGAACTGACCAAAACCAACAAGGAATTTTTGCTGAAACTTTCCTTTGAAAAGGAAGAAGATGGCATCCACTGGGTGCACTCTTCCCCTTTTGAACCTGAGGAATGGCATTACGTCAATTCCATCCGGGACGGGAAAATCAATTTTGAACATTTTTCCAGCCAGGTCTGCTTTCTGGGACATTCGCATCAACCCTTGATCCTGGAACAAGACGGGAAGGGAAAAATTAAAGAATACTCCCCAACGAAGCTCAAACTCAAAGCCAACCGGCGCTATATCGTCAATGTCGGCAGTCTGGGACAGCCGAGAGACGGCAACCCGGACCCGTCCTTTGTGGTGTTCGATTCCGACGCAGGGACCATCAAATTTCACCGCTATGAGTATGATTTTGAATCCACTGCGCAAAAAATCCGCGACAATGGCCTTCCCTCTCCACTGGCAGAACGTCTAGGGTATGGAATGTAAAGCATTGATTTCCCACCCCTCACGATCTTGACCCCGTTTTTGAAAAATGGTATAGTTTAAAACCGCAATAAAATGAAGCGGTTAACTGTAAACGCGGGCTATTTTTCAGAATTTCACAAGTTTTTTGACAGAAGTTTTTTTGACACACCCCAAAATATTTCAGCGAACTTACCGAATGTCTTCCTTGGCGCATAAAAAACTTTTCTCCTGGGCTTTAATTCTCTTCTTTTTATTTGCCTTTGCGCCGCTTTATGCTGAAGCCGGACCCGGTAAGTCTCAATCTGCGGAAGCATTATATTCAAAGGCTAAGAGGAGTTATTACCAGCTAAAGAACTCAAAGAAAAAAAGAGCCTATCGCCACCATTGGATATCGACAGCCAATCGCTTTATCACTGTTTACGAACGGTATCCTTCCAGTTTGCAAGCCTACAATGCGCTTTTTACGACAGGTCGTCTGTACCATCAACTCTATAAAGTAAGCCGAAAAGCGGATGATCGGGACAAGGCTCTCAACTACTACTACAAGGTGATTTCCGAGTTTAAAGATGGAACCCTGACCGATGACGCCCTGTTTCATCAGGGCGAGATTTTTCTGGAAAAGAAAAATCATCAAGCGGCGTTATCGGCTTTTGAGAAGGTCGTGCAGAAGTTTCCCAAGGGAGACCAGGCGGCCAAAGCCAGAAAACGAATTAGGACTACTGCGCCGCGGGTAAGGACGCGAAGTGTGGCTCAGGTCCGCTCTATCCCTCGGCCAGTTGCCGCGAAGGATGCGCCGGTTATTCTCAGTAAAGTGAGCCATACAGTGAGGCCCGGCGCCACTCGAATTGTCGTGCAAATTGAAG
>JAJDBE010000144.1 GCA_029261515.1 Nitrospinaceae bacterium
GTGATGGTGATGCTGATTGCGGTCAGCATTCCGGCGACTCTTCTTGCAGCAGGCCAACCGCCGGATGCTGTGAAGCAGGATTTGCTGGAAAAGGGCAAAAAGGTTTACTACAAACGATGCGTCTGGTGTCACGGCGTTGAAGGTGGCGGCGATGGACCTTCGGCGGATCGTTTGTTCACCCGTCCGAGAAACTTCATCCAGGGAACGTTCAAGATCCGCCTGACGGATTCTGGTGAGCTGCCTCTTGAAGCGGACCTGATCAAGACAGTAAAAAACGGACTTCCCGGTTCGGCGATGCCTGCCTGGGGTGAATTTCTTAAAGAAGATGAAATCATCGCGGTGGTCAACTTTGTTAAAACTCTGGTCCAGGACCGGAGCTTTGATGACGCCGAAGATGAAGAGGTTTTCGTTCAGGAGTTCGGAACCAATCCCTGGGGAACCAAAGAGCCTCATCATTTGGGTATCCCGCAGGAAGACATCGACGCAGGAAAAGAGATCTTCATCAAGAACAAATGTTTTGAGTGCCATGGTGGTGAAGGTCGCGGCGACGGTAACCCGACAATGAAAGATGATTGGGGTTTTCCGATCGTTGCGGCAGACTGGCAGCAGTGCTGGAACTTCCGCGGCAGCCGGCGGCATCATTACGATCCTTTTAATATAGTTCGTACTATTTCCACGGGACTGAATGGAACGCCGATGCCGAACTTCAAGGATCAGATCACGGTTGAGGACCGGTGGAAACTGGCGGCTTTCGTTAACTCACTTTGCCCCCGGAAAAATATCGATCCTTTGGCAAACAAGCCGGTTTCGGACTTTCTCATCAGTTCCAAGTATACCGAAGGGAAGGTTGCTACCAGTATTGCCGATCCTATGTGGTCAGCTCCTGATGACGATCCGAAGTACAAACCTTGGGCGGAAGAGATTAAGGATAATCCCAAGAAGCATTACATCGCAATGTCGGGTCAGATCACCCGTGGTGAGCGAAACTTCAAGCCTAAAGTAGACAACCTCTGGGTATCCTCCCGTTGGAGTGCAGAGGAAAACTCGGTTTACTATCTGCTTGAGTATCACCTCCGCTTTTTGTCCACGGATTCTGAATACCCGGATGCGGTGGCGATGCAGTGGCCGGCCAAATTGCAGGATCTTTTCGGTGCGGAAAAACCCTACTTTATTTTCGGGGATTCCAAAAAGCCGGTGGATATCTGGCGTGCATCTTTCCTGGCGAAAGATTACAACCCCACCGCCCCACCGAATCCGGAAGGTTACAAGCTGGACATCAAAGTGGATGAGTTCAACGGCAACGGTTTCGACGCGTTAACACCGAAGGAACATGCGCCTACCGTTGAAGTCGTGGATTCCATTTTCCATCAGGGAAGAGTGAAAGTTCTCATGAGACGTCCCATGATCAATGAAAACCTGGAAACCGACGTTCAGATTCCGTCGGAGCAGTTCATTCCGGTTTCTTTCATGCAGTGGTCTGGAGACGACAAGGAAAAGGATGAGCACATGGCAATTTCAACCTGGTTCTACACCATTTTGGAGCCGCCTCTGCCTCAGTCTATCTACTACATGCCTCCGATCATGGCAGTCGTGTTTATCGGCCTGCAGGGTTGGCTGGTGTGGATGACCAAGAGAACAAGGAAGATGTACGACGAGGGTAAAGTCAAACGGGACATTATCCCCAAGTAGTACCTTCTCTTTAAGAAAGTAAAACCGAAAGCCCGCCGAAAGGCGGGCTTTTTTTTTGCAAAATTTTTATTGTGAAATCCCCGGAAACACCGGGGGAGAATTGCCAATCAATGAATTGGGTTGTTAACGTTGAGGCATGAAGGGGGACCAGCAAATAGAAGCGAGGGAATGAACGAAAGTTTTATTCTTCAGCAATTTGTTCCAGATCCATACTGCCTTCGATGATTTCTCTCAAGGCCAGGGCATAAAAGGATTTTGGCGAGGCGTATTCTTCCGGGTCCACTTCAATGGCAGGTTGGGCGCCTTTTTCCAGCTGATGAATTCTTTGCGACACCAGAATGCATAAAAGAAAGCGGCTTTTAACCACTTCCAATGCTTGCCGGGTCAATTCCATACTTTCCTGATATTCGATAACTGCCATAATCTCCTCAATTTTCTCTTAGCTTGATGGTGGGAAAGCTCCTACCTATTAGGAAGCTTATTCTAGTGCTTTGCGAAAGGGGTGTCAAATTCAAACTCTTACGTTATCCTCTTTTGTTTCATTCGCCGAGGTGTTTTTTTGCAACCTCCACCGTATGGCGAATTTGCTCTCGCGAGATATTGCGGTGCACCACGGCGCGGAAAACCCCAGGCTCTATCAGCAAAATTTTGATTCCTTCAGCTTCCAGGCGCTTTAAGAAGTTATCCGGCTGGATTTTAGGGTGATTGACCCGAAAAAACAAAATATTGGTTTTAACGTTTTCCCTATCGAGGTCGATGGCCTTAATGGCCGTGAGGCCAGAGGCGAGTTCCTGAGCATTTTGATGATCTTCCTGCAAACGTTCGACGAGACACTCCAACGACACCAATCCTGCCGCCGCCAAATGCCCGGCCTGACGCATGCCTCCGCCGACCATTTTCCGCATTTTCCTTGCAGTTTGAATGAAGGGGCCGGTTCCGCAAACAAGAGAACCTACAGGCGCTGAGAGTCCCTTGGACAGACAGAATATGACAGAATCCGCATCCTTTGCCAGTGTGGAAACATCCACATCAAGTGCTATCGCGGCGTTGAATATCCGGGCGCCGTCGAGATGAATTTTGAGGGAGTGTTTCCTCGCCAGGGCACCGACCTCTTGCATGTAGGCAGGCGTTAACGGGTTTCCCTGACAATAGTTGTGCGTGTTCTCAAGGCAGATCAGCCGGGTAGGGGGGTAGTGTAGTTCTTCGTGGCGGATGGCCTTTTCCAGCAAGTCCAGTGGCAGGGTGCCGTCGCTGTTGTTGGGCACAATATGCGGATGTACGCCGCCAAGCGCCGAGATGCCGCCGACTTCGTTCAGAAAAATATGGCTGCGGTCGCCAAGCAGGATTTCATCGCCGCGTCCGCAATGGGTCAATACGGAAATGAGGTTGCCCATCGTGCCGCTGGGGACGAAGAGAGCCGCCTCTTTCCCCAATTTTTTGGCGGAGACGGCTTCCAGTTTATTGATGGTCGGGTCTTCGCCGAACACATCGTCTCCCACCTTCGCCTCGGCCATGGCTTGGCGCATGGAGTCTGTCGGTTGGGTGAGGGTATCGCTTCTAAGGTCGATCAGGTCCATTTTATTCCTTGCCGCCTGGCTCGATAGACAGATTTTTTTTCGCCAGGCGGTTTTTTTTAATTCGATAGTAGACGATCGAGGTCAAAAAAACCGGGAACACAAAACCGAATAACACAATCTGCTGGCTCTTGCCGGGATCAAAGTTCAGGTGAATCAAGGTTCGATATTCGAGTTGAGTTGCAAATGCCAGAATCACGGCGACGATCAAAACATAGCCGATTTTTTTGGAACCTTTGGGACCTGGAAATACTATCGAATGGGCGATGAAATTCAAGCCCAGGAAAAGGATTCCATTCAGGAACATCAGATAAATGATGGCATTTTGGTCTTGGGTCAGCACGGGCAATAAGAACAATGTCGATGCAGGTATTCTACCGGGTTTTCAGGTCAGATCAAACTCGAATCCTCCTGCATGGAGAGCGAGTTTGATCACGCCGCTCTTGCGCAGAGGGCGGATTTGCTCACGCCGAATAGCGCCTTTTGGTTTGGGTTCGGAACTTTTCCTCTTACGTCGCCGTTGGCTTCTCGCAATGATGGTTGATGCAAAAATTTCCTTTCGTGAAAGAAAAAGTTATTTCCCCCTCTCCCCCTTTAGGGGGAGAGGGGGAATTATAATGTCACCCTGAGCCTGCGATCCCCTACAGTAACTTCATGCCCCTATAATATTCCTTCATCAGCGAAAAATCTGAAACATGGAACTTATGCCAAGGCTTCGCTCAGAGGGGGGCGGGAGGGGCGGGGAGAGTAATCAATGAAAAAACGGGACCGGGGATGAAGAATCCCCAGTCCCGCGAGTCAGATAGGAAAACGGATTATGTTCTTAAAAGAAAAACACACCGTTGACGGCGACGGTATCCTGGGATTTGGACAAAGCGCCGGGCGCTTCGTCATAAAAAACCTTGGCATCCGATTGGTCGTGCCGGTATTCCACGCGGATGACCATGTTCTGATTGACGCGAAATTCAGGTGTGACGGTGACTTCCCAAAGCTCCTGACCGGGGGTGAAAGTGGCCGACCCGGAAGAACCACCAAAGTTCGCCCGTGTCCCGTCCTCATCGTCAAAGAACTCGCCCCGGAGGTTGATGGAAAACCAGTTGTTGTAGTCGTGGCGGATGATTGCGGCGGCTCCCCACCAGGTGGCATTGCTTCCGGAAGCCGCTCCGTTGGCGGCGACGCCATAGTCGAAGTTGAGCTGCATCAGCGTACGGTTGGTCAGCGCAATGTCCAGGACCACATCGAAAATATTAGTCACGTCATTCGAGTTGGCGGATTCCGGCCCACCCGCCCAGTTGAGTAACAGCGCAACGCTTTCTACAGGAGTGATGGCGATTTGCGCCCCTAAAGTTTTGCCGCTGTTATTGTCGGTTGTGCTGTCCCATCCGTTCGCGACCATACCCATGACGCTGATCGTGTCATTGATGGTGTATCCGGCGCGTAACCCGGTGTGGGTGAAGGGAATGGCGAGTCCGAAAAGAAAGGACCGGGAAAAATTGTAATTCCAGCCGTCGTAGCCTTCGATCACCTCGGCGCCGATATGGGTGATGAA
>JAJDBE010000145.1 GCA_029261515.1 Nitrospinaceae bacterium
GCCATCGTCAACCGGATCATCGTCGACCACAATGGCACCATCCAGGTGAAAGACAACACCCCCAAGGGGACGCGGTTCATTATCGACCTGCCCTATTCCCCGGTTGCCATGAAAACCCGGCCCGAAAGCCTGTCCAACACCCCTCGCCGTATCGCTTGAGACGGCCTTCCTATTCAAGAAAAATTGGTTTAAAATAACTCCATTCAAGAACTAATATTTAATCAATCACCTCTGAGTTGAGCTCATGAAAAAATTGATCCTGAATCTGGATGAAGCCACTTATGAACGCCTCCTGAAACATTGCCAGGGAGACGAAAATGCGCTGCAGGAATATGTGGCCCGAATACTTAAAAGCCAGACTCCAGAGGCAGAAGGCTCCACTCCTCCCGAACCTTCAGCCGAGGAGTTGGAGGCGTATTTAAAAAAGGGAAGCTCCGGGACCCGGTCTTACGGGATCAAGGGCCAGGGCTGGTGATCTCACAATTCCGACTGCAACCATGACTAAAAAACACGATTTTTTAATCGGCAAAGAGTGGAAACAAAGCGTTCGTACGCTTCCTGTGGTGAATCCCTATACCCAGGAAGCCTTTGCGGAAGTTTGCCTGGCCGACAAAACCGCAATCGAAAACGCCGTCGCCGTTGCCGACCAGGCGTTTAACTCCACCCGCAAACTGCCGGCTTATCTTCGCAGCCGGATCTGCACTCAAATCGCGGAAAAGATCAAAGCCCGCGCCGAGGAATTCGCCCGCACCATCGCACTGGAATCCGGCAAGCCCATGATCTTCGCCCGTGGCGAGGTCGCCCGCTCTATTTCCACATTCACCATCGCCGCCGAGGAGGCTCTTAGAATCAACGGCGAGGCGCTGACCCTCGACATCACCGAATCGGCCCGTGGTAAGGCGGGTCTCGTCTGGAGGTATCCCATCGGCCCGGTGGCAGGAATCAGCCCGTTTAATTTTCCGCTCAATCTCATCGCCCACAAAGTCGCTCCGGCTTTGGCCTGCGGCAACCCGATCGTCATCAAACCTTCATCGACCACTCCCTTGACAGCGCTTCTACTGGGAGAAGTCGTCCTGGAAACAGAACTGCCTGAAGGCGGATTCAGCGTACTTCCCTGCAGTGGCAAAGACGCGTCGCCTCTGGTCGAAGATCCCCGTTTTAAAATGATCACCTTCACCGGCAGCGTCGACGTCGGCTGGGGCATCAAACGCCGGGCCGGCAAGAAAAAGGTGGCCCTGGAACTGGGCGGCAATGCCGCCGTCATCATTGAACCCGACGCCGACCTCCATCTTGCTGCCAAAAAAGTCTGCTTCGGCGCGTTTGCGTTTTCCGGCCAGGTTTGCATTTCCGTCCAGCGCTGTTATGTGTACGAATCCCGGTTTCAGGAATTTACCGATCTGCTGTTAAAAGAAGTCGCCTCTTTAAAATCCGGCGACCCGTTGGACGAAAGCGTCAATTTCGGTCCCATGATCGATGAAGAGAACGCCAAACGCATCGAGGACTGGGTTGGACAGGCCGAGAAAAAGGGCGCAAAAATTCTGATGGGAGGAAAACGCGAGGCGGCCTTCTATCCGCCGACCGTGCTCACTGGCGTCGATCCCAAAGCCGAGGTTTCCTGTAACGAGGCTTTCGGCCCGATCCTGGTGGTCGAACCCTATCAAAACTTTCAGCAGGCCCTGGATTTGGTCAACGACTCCAGTTTCGGTTTGCAGGCAGGCGTCTTCACCAATCAGATGGACAAAACCCTGCGAGCGTTCAATCAACTCGAAGTCGGCGGCGTGGTCATCAACGATGTTCCCACTTTCCGCGTCGACAACATGCCCTACGGCGGCGTCAAGGATTCAGGGTTCGGGCGCGAAGGCATCAAATACAGTCTGGAAGAAATGACGGAAATCAAACTACTCGTATTCAACCATTACAAGGAAGATTGAAAAAACTTATGGCAGACCAGGAACGATTCAAGGACAACGGCGATGGCACCATCACGGACTCTAAAATGAATGTGATGTGGAGAAAAACCGACTCCTTTCAGGACACCAAAAAGTGGCTGAACTGGATGAAGGGGCAGGACTACGTGGAAATCGCCAATCTCGAGCGGGTGGCAGGATACGAGGACTGGCGTTTCCCGACCGAAGAAGAGGCCTGGAGCCTCTTCGATCTCGAAAAAACAAACACCGATAAGTATGGTGATGACATTTATCTCGACCCCATATTCGAACCGGGAAGCGCCGGCACCACCTGGACTCTGGCGGAAAAAGATTCCTCCGCCCTCATCATCCAGTATGAAGACGGGCAAAAAGTCTGGCCTTCAAAGTACGCCAATATGAATATGGCCTACCGCATGGTGCGCAATCTTTCCTGAGCTTTAATTCTGGTGCTTGTACGATGCCCTGAGCGGATACACCACGTGAACTTTCGGTTGTTCGGGTCCGATGTATTGAAACCAGGGATGCACCACAAAGCCGATTTTGGTGATTTCCGAGTCGAACATTTTAAAGTTTCTCGGATGCAGGCGGTTGACGCCCAGTTCCAGAATCAGTTTCCTGCCCTCTGGCAATACAAAATTCTTTTCTGCTGTTTTCTTGAGGTCCAGCTGAACCGAACCGTTGCCGCCTTCCGCAACCATCACATTGCCTTCGGCAATGGGCTTGGTTCCAGCGCCTTCCGCAAAAATCCGCCAGATATATTTAGTATTGTAACCGCGGGCATGCGCCACGCCGAGAACCGGATCGAGAAACTGCAATAAGTCCCTTCCCTCTTCGCGAAAAAACACAACGTTCGCCGGCGCCCATTTGGCCAAATTGCGTTGAAAATTGTCCCGCCCAATTCTAAAACATCGTTCGTTCTTTAGCACTTTTCCGGCTTCAATCTGCTTTTGACGAATCAGATTTTTCCGCAATTCCAGCGCCTCGGGGGCTTGCAGATAACAACTGGCAAACGCTAATTCATAGTCTCTCTTCTCCGAAGCTTCGCCAGCGGTAACCTCGGCCAACCCACGGGCCATTTCCGCCTCCAGTTTGGGGTAATAACCCCGGCTCACTTCCTGAATGATTTTTGTCGTTTGTTGCCAGTCCTTTTTATTCAACGCTTGCTTAAAATCCGCAAGGATAAGTTTATCAAAGCTTCTGCCGTTTGCATCCGCCGGGAAATAGACCTTGCCCGCGAATACCCGGTCTTTCAAAAATTGGTAGCGAGCAGGATGAGTGTATTGAAAATAGGGATAGTGAATATAGGCCGCGACGGAATTTGCAAAATCCTCCTGAATATTTTGCCGGGAATACGTCGGAAGGTGCCGGTGCGATATCGGCGCGTAATTGTCGACTTTGGGATCATTCAAAAAGGTGTAAATAAAATTGCTGTCCGGCTTTGCATCCAGCGGCGGCATATTGAGAAGCCGGAATTTCGACAGCGCCACCCATTCGTCCGAGAACGACAAAAACCCCTGCGTCATATCGAAGGCGTGCGCCATTTCGTGCTGGACGATGTTCTTGAAATTGTCCGTATCCTCATAAAACAGCGGCGTGTAAAATTCAACCCTGGGGTCTTCATTGTTCACCAATACCTGATAAGTTTTTGCTTCCGCATTGTGGATGGTGATAAATGCGGGCAGCATCGCGGCGGGAATTTCATTCTGGGGCACTTGTCCCGGCCCTACCATGATGCGGCTCAAACGGTAAAGGCCCTTCATTCCCGGCAATTGATGAAACGTCGGCGGCAGTTCCGAAAATGCGGCGTGCAACTGCTCGATTTGCTCCGTCCGCCAGGCTTCGCCGAACTCGACCAGTTCATAACCAAATTCCCCTTTAAATTTGTCCATTAACTTCTGAACTTCCTCACCGTAGTCACCGGGGTATTCGTAATAAGGTCTTTTTTTCGGCCAGTTTTCAGAACCGGGAATCATCTCTTCATCTTGAGCTTTGGCGCCACAGAAAACGAAGATCAAACAAAGCAGCACAAGAATGTTTGCCGTTTTTTTCATCGCAGAAATCCTCCGTCGATCGGGGAAAAGGTGTTTCATTTAGACTAACAAATGGCGAAGGCAAATGCGAGGGGTTGTGCGACCCAATAAAACCAGTCTTTTCAATACCTGGGCCGGGTTAATTTTTTTGAGTAAACTTAAATCCTTCACCTTGTTTCCTCATCTAAAGAACATAATTGGTCACCCCTATAATGAAGGAGGTTATTTGTATGGCGAAGCTGCCAGGTATTGATGAAAAAATGATTAAACTGAACCCGGACTGGACGGTCGAAAATGCCGCTTCCACCCCGCTCGAAAAAGAAGTATCCGTCAATGATTTCAAGGGAAAACGGCTGGTCATCACGCTTCCGGGAGCCGGTGGATTCTGCAACAAGGAACTGGATATCGTTAAGGAAAATATGGGGAAATTCAAGGATGCAGGCGCCGATGAAGTGATCGTGGTGGTGGGGACCGACATTCTCAGCAACGCCGGACGCGGACTGCCCAACCTCCTGCAAGACCCGGATCAGGCATTCGCCAAAGCCAATAAATTAAACCTGGAAGGGGTTCGAAGCCGCTATTTGAACCGCGCTGTCATCGCCGTAGATGCAAACGGAGAACAGGTCGCCAGAGAAGATGCGCCGTTGCTCGGCTGCCGCACGGTGGATGGACTGGTGGACGTCGCCAAAAAAGCCTTCGCTTAAGTTTTTCAAGAACCAAAACCTCCCTGAAAGTTTCAGGGAGGTTTTATTTTTTGCCAGCCCGTCTTCTTTATTTCTTTCCCACTGCTTTATAACGAAAACAACTGGTCAAGTGATCGTTCACCATCCCCACCGCCTGCATGAAGGCATAACAAATGGTGGGGCCGACAAAACGGAATCCCCGCTTTTTAAGGTCCTTGCTCATGGCCTCCGCTTCTTTGGTCTGAGCCGGAATATCCGAGAGAGATTTGAATTTTTTTTTGATGGGCCTGCCGCCAACAAACTGCCAGATGTATTGCTGAAACGAGCCAAACTCTTTCTGAACCTCCAAAAAACATTTTGCATTGGAAATCGTGGCATCCACCTTTAGCCGGTTGCGAATGATGCCCGCATCGGCCAGCAACCGTTTTTTGTCTTTCTCCGTGTACTTCGCAATTTTCTTCGCCTCAAACTGGTGGAAAACTTTGCGGTAATTCTCCCTTTTTTTAAGCACCGTGCTCCAGCTCAAGCCCGCCTGCGCTCCTTCGAGAATCAAAAACTCAAATAGCTTTGCATCATCGTAAAGCGGAACACCCCATTCGGTATCATGGTATTCAATCATCAGGGGATCGTTTCCCATCCAGGTACAACTTTTTTTTGCCATTGCTTCCCCACACGTTGAGGTTAACGAGGCCGTAAAGGTTCCGGGTTCCACAGCGGTAATTTCTTTTGAGTCGCTACCACCCTGCCCTTTTGCAAGGTCCCCTTTCGCATCCATGCCCCTATTAGACCGCTTCCGACCATTGCCATAAAAACCAAAGAGGATAGCGGCAGGAAAACCAGATCCTTGAATGCTTTTGCTCCGCCGCCGTTCTGCATCCACAATATGACAAATACAACGAGCACCTGAAACCCGCCCAGAATGACTTTAGAAGATTGGCGCGTTTCCAATCCATTCAATAAATTCAACCAGGGGAGGACCCAGAATGATAATAAGCCGATCGTGACCAGGATCAAAATCGCGCTCCCCCGTCCGCGTCCTAAAACCGTCCAGACGCCGTTGACCAGACTGCGCGACCAGTTGCGAAATGCCCGCACAGCGTTGGTGAACATCGTCGTTTGCACCTCGTCACCGCCCAGAACCAACAACGGAAGAAAACCCTTCATTTTCGCCAGATAGCCGAACGAGGCGTCGTTACTGGAAAAATCGCGCACCGCCGCGTGTGTGCCGACCGCCTCATAAGCTGAGCGTGAAATGAGCAGGTACTGATCGTTGACCAGACTTGATTTGGATTTGGGATCGAGGAATCCGCGGATATCGGTCACCATGAACAGGTAACTGAATACCGCAAGGTTCGTCAAATACACGCCAAACCCCGGTTCCCGCTGACTGGCGATCACCGTGGCAAAGGAAGCGGGACTTGGCAGAATCAACGATAGCATCCGGCTGAGCGTTGAGGGTGCGTGCCGGGTGTGGGCATCGGTGAACAACAGCCACTCGCCTTTCGAGGATTCGTATCCCTGCACCATCGCATGGGCCTTTCCCATCCACCCCTCTGGCACAGGTTTTCCCTGAACAAATACAACGCGGGAATCGGTTTCAGCAAACTTCTTAAAAATTTCCGCCGTGCCGTCTTCGGAACCATCGTCCACAAGGATGATCTCAAGATTGGGATAATCCTGTTGCAGAATCGATTCGAGGTAAGGCTCAATCTGGTGCGCTTCGTTACGCGCCGGAAGAATGATGGAAACTAAGGGCGGATTTACGGGCAAATTCGATTTCACTTCCGCTAACACGGGCAGAAGCACACTGCACTGACGACGCCAGCGGTGGATCAGCACCAGTGTAAAAATCAGCATCACGACTGCATCGGAAAATGAGAGCAAAAAGTACCTTTCTCCGTGAAACGCTATCGGCTATGAAAAAGGCCGGACCGTAAGGGAAACGCCGCCAAAAACATTGAAGGGAGCCGCAGGCTCAAAGAATCTCCCGTTGCTGGCGTTGATCCGGGTATTGGCATTATAGTTTTCATCCATGAGATTGTTCAATCCCAGAAATGCCGACCATTGAAAAGGTCCGGCTTGCCCTTCTTTTCCCAGTGACAAGCTGGTGGAGGTATAAGAAGAATTCTCCGCTGTATTTGCATTGTTGACGTAAAAATCGCTCACGTTTTGAAATTCAAACCGCCCGAACCAGCCGTGTTCGGATTTCATGTCGAGCGTCCCGGCAATGCGATGCTTCGGGATGCCGGGAATGGCATTGCCGGAAAAATCCACGCCACTGGCAACGAACTCGGTAAACTTAAAATCCGAATAGGTGTACGACAGAGAAACCCTGGCATAGTCCACAGGCTGCAACTGAACTTTTGCCTCCACCCCCTTGCGTTCGGATTCGCCTGCATTCCTAAAGAAATTGCGTCCGGGAGAACCAGGCAGTTCAAACGGGATCAATTCGTCTTCAGATTCGATCAAAAACAGTGCGAGATCATATTTCAGAATATTTTTTCTGCTGCCCTTAATGCCAATTTCATAGCTAAGAGAGGTTTGCGAATCGAGATCCGGGTTGAACCCCGGACCGCCAGAAGGGTTGACGGTCAACTCGGTTGTCGTCGGAGATTCAAACACCGTCGCCACGTTGCTGTACAGGTGCAGCGATTCCTGCAAATGCACAACCGCCCCCACGCTGCCGCTGACTTCAGACAGCGTTTTGGAACCGGATTGATCGCCATCGGTAAGAAAAGCATCATCAAGTTTGAAATGAACCCGGTCATACCGGAGTCCCGCCGCTAGATCGAGCCAGGGCAGCAATTGGATTTCATTCCGCACATAAGGCCCCAGATTAAACACATTTTCTATCTGGTCCAGCGTCTGACTTCCCTTAATGCTCTGATTGTTGTCGAACCGTTTCCGGTCATCGCGTTGGTAAAAATAATCGACTCCAACGATCAAGCGATTGGGCAGTTGCAATGGCTGCGTGTCCCAAACCGTTTTGATTCCGCCTCCAGGCGCCAGACGGTCGAACTCCACAATGCCGCCATTGGTGAACGGCAGTTTGTTAGAAAACTTGCGGTGATTGAAATGAGCGCTGACGACCAGTTCCAGGTTGGATGTCAAATCTCTCCGGTAGATCGCTCCCAGGTTTTGTTCACTTACCTGCTCTCCCGCAGAGAACAAAATGTTGCTGGTATTGGCTTGCTCCGGGTTGGCGGTAACTTGAGATTGAGTGAGAGCGCCGGGGTCTTCCGCCAAAGGAGAATTGAAATGCGAAACTGTGAAGGTCCAATCGGACTCCGCATTCGGGTAGAAGCGGAATTTTGCCCTGAAAAAAGTATTCTCGGTAGCGCTGTGTTCGCGGAAGCCGTCCAACTGCAAATGCGAAACAAATAAACTGTAAGTGAGCGAGTCGGATTGTCCGCCTGCTTTCAGTCGATATTTTTTAAGTCCAAATTGTCCTACAGTAAAACGGGGACTGAGTTCAACAGGTGTCTCCGCTCCGTCCTCCGTCTCAATGGCAATGACGCCACCGGAAGCATTGCCGTAAAGCGAGGATGAAGGCCCGCGCATGATCTCCATCGAATCAATAATAGCCGGGTCGATGGAATCGAGCTGGGTCTGGCCGTCCGGCATGGTATAGGGAATGCCATCGACCAGAACCTTGACCCCGCGTACGCCAAAGGGAGAACGCGCGCCAAACCCGCGAATGGAAATTCTCAAGTCCTGAGCAAAATTGGATTGGTTTTGCAGGAAAAGACCGGGCAGGGATTTCAGCGATTCATCCAGGGTCAACGTGGGCCGTCCCTGTTGAATGTCCATCTTGCGGACTTGATCCACCTGAGCGGGAATGTCCGAGGATTTTTTCCGGGATCGAGCGGCAGTTACCGGAATCGGAGAAAGAATCTCATAAGCATTTTCCGGGAGGACATAAGAATCCGCGGCAAAAACGAAATCAATATCAGCTATTATGCAATGACAAAATAGGCCAATACTAAAAATAAAGCGAATTAAGAGACCAGGATGCCTGTATAGAGGAAAATGGATTAAACAATGATTTTCATTCCAACGGATACCCACAACAAGTGTCTCATCCCCTTCAACTTCAATCCGCTTGCCCGGCAGAAGTTCGTCCACCGCTGAGAAAAGGTTCAGGAGCTTTTGTTATCCAGAATTTCTAAAACGGAATTTAAGTCATCTCTGATTTGGTTTTTTAAAGCGGAAAACCGTTCCTGTTCGTCTTCCAACTCTTCCGGGGATTTTTTATGCCTGCGGGATTTCAGTTTCTGCTTCGCTCCCGCGATGGTGTATTTTTCTTCGTAGAGGAGGCGTTTGATTTCGAGAACCATCTCCACGTCCTCTTTCTGATAGAGTCGTTGTCCGGCGCGGTTTTTATCCGGCTTTAATGGCTCGAATTCATCTTCCCAGTAGCGGAGCACGTGCTGCTCCACTCCGGCAATCTCGGCGACTTCGCCGATTTTAAAAAATAATTTATCAGGAATGGTTGTTGTCATGCCAGTCTCGGTCGGTTGAGGTTAACAGATGCTTGCTCGGTTTGAATGAAAGAACGCGGCGGGAGCGGATAAGAATGGGTTCTCCGGTTTTTGGATTCCTGGCGTTTCTTGCTTTTTTATCCTTGATATAAAAACTGGCGAACCCGGTAATGCGGACGTCTTCTCCATTCGCCAGCACGGATTTAATTTCATTGAATAGAATATCGACGGCGGCCTCAGCTTCCTGGCGGGTAAACCCTACCTTGCGATAGACCTGTTCCACGAGATCGGATTTTACAATGTTATTTTTTGATTCAAGAGTTTCCACGACAAACTCCTTTTTTGAAGGCGGGAAATAGTGTTGCCACGATTGTAAAATTAGGACTCCTTTGCTTTTTCGTGTTCTCGGTTGGCTTCCTCAATAATTTTTTTTGCCAGATGATCGGGAACGTCATCATAATGGTCAAACTCGACCACAAACATTCCCCGCCCGCTTGTGAGCGATCGCAGGTCGGCGGCGTAGTTTAATATTTCCGCCATCGGCACATGCACACGGATGGTCTGGACGTCGTCATCGGCATCAATGCCCTGAATTTTTCCGCGCCGGGAATTTAAATCTCCCATCACATCGCCAACGTGTTCGCCCGGAATGATAACATCCATCATCATGATGGGTTCCAGCAGAATCGGTTTGCAGTCCAGGACGCCTTTTTTGAATCCAAGAGACCCTGCAATTTTAAACGCCATTTCAGAGGAGTCGACATCATGATACGACCCATCGTAAAGCGCCACTTTCACATCGACCATGGGGTAGTGCGCGATGACGCCATGCGCCATGGCCTCATGGATGCCTTTTTCCACTGCGGGAATATAGGTTTTGGGAATGGCTCCGCCCACGATCTTGTTCTCGAAAACAAATCCCCCGCCTTTTTGCACAGGAGAAATTTCCAGCCAGGTGTCGCCAAATTGGCCCCGGCCCCCGGTCTGTTTTTTGTATTTCCCCTGCACCTTCGTTCTTCCACGGATGGTTTCCCGGTAAGGCACTTTGGGAGGTTTCACATCGACCTCCACGCCAAAGCGCTTTTTCAGCCGCTCGATCACCACATCCAGATGCACCTGGCCCATGCCGGATACCAAAAGCTGGTTCGTCTGCGCGTTTCTTTCAACCTTCAAGGTGGGATCTTCTTCTACAATGCGATGCAGCGCATTGCTGATTTTTTCCTCATCGGCACGGGTTTTGGGAAGGATCGCCTGGGAAAGCACCGGCACCGGAAATTGTATCCCATTGAAAACAATCGCACTGCCCTGATCGGATAGAGTCTCTCCTGTGGTAGTCAATTTCAACTTCGCCACCGCCCCAATATCCCCAGCGGATACCTCGGTCACCGGAATCTGTTTTTTACCCTGCAATAAGTAGAGCTGTCCCACCCGTTCGCTGGATTCCTGCGAAGCATTGTAAACACTGGAATCGGCTTTGACCGCCCCGGAAAAGACACGGAACAAGGTCAACTTTCCTGCATAGGGGTCGGCAACGGTTTTAAACACCAGGGCGGACAGCGGTTCTTTGGGGTCAGAACTGCGGCTGGCTTCGGAACCGTCTTTCACCAACTTCCCTTTAACCGGCGGGCGTAAATCGGGGGAAGGCAGGTATTCCGCAATCGCCGCCAGCAACAGGTCGATGCCCATGTTTTGCGTTCCCGAACCACACAGGACCGGGATCAATTTCCCTTCACGTATGCCATTCCTCAATCCCGCGTGGAACTCCTCATCGGACAACTCGCCCTTTTCCAGATACAACTCGATCAGTTCATCATCGACTTCCGCCACCGCTTCCGTGAGTTCGGCACGGCTGTTTTCAACGCTGTCCAGCAGGTCGCCCGGAATTTCCCCCGCTTTACCTTTCCCCTCGCCGCCTTTTTCATAGGAGAAATATTTATGATCGACCAGGTCCACGATGCCGGAAAAACTCTCGCCATTGCCCACAGGCATCTGCAATAACACAGGCGTTTTTTTAAATTTCCTTTTTATGGCTTCGAGGATGGACGGTAGGTTGGCCCGGTCGTGATCCAATTTATTCACAAAAACAATCCGCGCGAGATTCTGCTCGTCTGACCATTGCCAGGCTTTCTCTGTAAAAAACTGAACACCGTCGTCGGCGCCGATGACGATCACCGCTCCATCCATCACCCGGATGCAGGCAGGAGTGTCGGCAATGAAATTGTTATCTCCGGGTGTGTCCAGAATATTTATTTTATGTTTGTTCCATTCACAAAAAGCAAGGGACGCGCTGATCGTGTGCCCGCGTTTCTGTTCATCCGGATCATAATCCATGATGGAAGAGGTATCGCCTACTTTTCCCAACCGGTCGGTGGCACCACTGGTGTACAGGATCGCTTCGGCAACAGAAGTTTTTCCGGAAGACCCATGCCCCACAAGTCCGACATTTCTGATTTCCTGAAGACTGTATTGTTTCATTTCAAACCTCTGGGAAAAGTGAGGCCATCCTTGCAATTCTGTTAAAATCGATCAGGGACGATCCTGCGTTAGAGTTTGAACTTTACACCAGCATCAAATTTTGGACGAAGCGGCAATTGCGGACAAGTCCGATCCCAACCTCCTTAGTTTTTCATACACCGAATGCTGAAAGGAAGGAACCATCAAGAATATCTGGCTCAATCTCTTTCGGCTCATGACCAGAGTATACACATCATCGGTCGCGGCAACTGCCGAGGTTCGATCTGGAAGCGACCCTGCACCTTCAAGCTCCCCGATCACACTGCCTCCTTCCAGAACAACTTTAGCCTGAGAATCCTCATCCTGCACGTTCACTTGACCGCAAAGAAGAATATGAACTTCTCCAGGAAGCCGCTTCTTTAAAAAAACTGGGTCGCCTTTATTCCAGCCATGAATTTCCCCCTGAGACAATACCGTTTTTAAAACCGGATCGAGGAATTCGGGGAATTGGTTTTTTCCACGACTCAGATGATTCTTTTTATACAACTGACAAGGGATGCGAAGCAAGGTTAAAGGTGATTTTGCCCGGATGGTGGATTTTCTCCTGGAATTTTTATATAAAACGGCCAGTTCGCCAAAAATGATTCCTTTCTCGTACAGAGCAAAAGGATTGCGATCAAAAATCAATTCTGCAAACCCGTCCAGGATCACATAAAACTCCTCTCCTATATCTCCCTGCAAAAATACCACTTCATCCATTTGATATTTAACCACTTCTGTATGCGGTAAAAGATTGAGAAACTCTCTCTCCTTCTGCAAACCATTTGAGGAGAGCGTTGTTCCGCTCTCCGAACTTTCTCGCGCATTTTTTTGAGGATGAGGAATGACGGAAACGCTCTGCCCTTCTGAGCCAAACCGGAATTTTGGATGCGGTTCAGGGTCGTAATGCTGGTGCACCAGAATCATCTTTTCCGCCACTTTATCTTCGATGTGATCCAGGGATTTGAGTTTGGTGTGCAGGTTCCCACCTCCGATATCGTGAACGATAAGATCTGCATCCCAAATGAAGCCGACTATTTCTTCGTACCGCTTTCTACCAAAAAATCCTTGTTCGTTCCATTCGTTGATGAGCTGTAAGTCGTATTTTGTATCTCCAGAATGACTGATGACCGTCTCCTTGCCCGTTTCATCTCTGTAAGCCAACGTGAACCGGCCACTCGGAATTGAGTGAAGCGAATAATCGAAGGTCATGTAAGTGCTATCAAAGCCAGGGAGTTTTACTTTCTTGTGCGGTTCCACCTCAAAGAAATCGATAAACCCTTCGATAACATCTATGGAAAAACAAGTGATGGCTTCGAGTTTTCTTAGAAAACTCTCAAAAATGATTCGCGTCGAAATCACCCGAATCCGTTTTCCCGAAAGGATGCTTTCTATCAATCCGGTATCGTGATCGGAATGAACATGAGACAGAAAAATATAAAGGATATCGTTTTCCACGATCCCATAGTTCAACGCCAGCCTGAAGCTGTCCGGAACCGAATCCACCATAATGCCTTTCCCTTCGGACCACATGATAAGACAACTGTTCCTCCGTTTCGGAGTGAACCCCGATCCCACTCCAAGGAAGGTCACTCCCATGAAAGGCTTCTCGGTGAATTCAAACTCCGGCAGAGGTTCTGGCGGATCGAGGTGACTGATGTCCACCGTTCCTTTGTTTTTATTTTTGTAAATGATCTCAAACGCCGAGGAACGCGTTTGCACAATTTTCAGTTTGTTATTTTTCTTCCTGCCGGAAACCACGACCGACTTGTTTTTATCAAATTCATGAAACTCAATCAGGTTATTTAGGAATTTTTCGCTGTCTTTTTGGTCGGCCAGGGAAAACAAATCAATCTCTTTTTTCAGTTGGGCGCAGAGAATATAATTTTGCGCCAAAATAGTCTCCGTTCGCGGAATCTTTTTTCCCTTCAGCCATTTGTGTTTTTTTAGCGCACTTGCAAAATAATCGCGAATCCCGGAGTTAAGAGATGGATCGCTGGCCTTTGCCTTTAGAAGATTTTCGAATAGACGGAACAGTTTTTTATCCGCGCCTACCGTTTTCAAAAAGGAATCGAAGCGTTTCTGTTCTTGAAGAGAAAGTTTGAATTGAATGGCAGCTTTGCGGAATTGGGCTTGCAGAAGGCTTTGAAACAGGGGGCCAAAAAGGGTTTCTTTTATAATCTTTTTAAAACTAATTTTCTGGTCGCGGGTGCAATAAACAGAAATTTTTTTCTTTTCGGGATTCACGAAAAGAAAACTGTAAATAATAAATTCAAAATCGAAATTGTTTCTGCCGCTGACCAGATTGCGAAAAGGAATCACATAATGAGAGGGGAGCGCTTTATTTTCCATGGCAAATGCCTTGACCATCCCAGGCGGACACCCAAAGACAATATCGTCAAAACCATCCGCTTCCAAAACGCGGAAGTTGTGTCCTTTTAGAATTTGAAACGCCTTGTTTTCCGCCACAGTTTCAATCGCTATCTTTTCTGCCTGAAAATAAAAGCCGAACTGGAGTTCCGGAAAATCCGAAAGTTTTTCGCAAACTATTGGTCAAATACCGCCGGTAGGAAAAATGAATCCCCTGGGGGAAATTGACAAAACATCGGAATGTGGGTGGACAGTTTTTAACTTGCGTCGTGTAAAAAAACTTTAAAAATTTACCGCGGTAACTGCTCATGGGATTTTTCTGGATCGCCCGGTCGAAACATTCGTTCAACTTTCCGGTCGTAATTTTTCGCGAATACTCCTGATGCACATCTCCAATAGTTGAAAGCAATGTGATCATTCCCTGCCCTGTCTTTGCGGATGATTTGAGCAACGGCGCAAATTCCAGAAATCTGAATTTCCTTCGCACCGTGTCTTCAAAATCGGCAAACGAATGGTTCGGGTCCTTCATCAAATCCCACTTGTTGGCTAATATAATACATCCTTTGCCGCGTTCAAAGGCATAACCCGAGATGGTGGCATCCTGTTCCGTCAAGCCCGTCGTCGCATCCAGTACCAGCACGGCGATGTCGCACCGGTCGAGAGCTTTTAGCGCCATGATAACGCTGAACTTATCCAGAACTTTCCAGGTCTTGCCTTTGCGACGGATTCCTGCAGTGTCGATCAATAAATAATTTTTATCTTTGTATTGCAAATGCGTATCGATGGCATCGCGGGTGGTACCGGGAACAGCAGAGACGATGCAGCGCTCCGATTTTAACAGCTTGTTGACCAAAGAAGATTTTCCGGCATTGGGCTTGCCGACAATGGCCACCCGGATCGTTTCAGAAGAATGTTCCTGCTCATCGGATTCAGGAAGCGCTTTCACCAGGTCTTCGATAAGTTCAAAAATCCCAAACCCATGCTCTGCCGAAATAGGATGGAGGTTTTCCAATCCTAACTCGGAAAACTCATAGATTTCCTTCTCATGCTGAGGGTGATCCACCTTGTTCACCGCCACGAAGAAAGGTTTTCCCGATCTTCTTACCTGTTCGACGACCTCCCGGTCTTCCGTTGTAAGGCCTTGTTGCTTATCCACAACAATGAGGATCACATCCGCTTCATTTTGAGCGATTTGAACCTGTGCGTTGACCTGTAGTTCGATCTCGTCCTGGCGATCGAAACTGATCCCGCCGGTGTCGATGACCATCACCGGGCGGCCCGCCCACTCGGTTGGCCCGAACAGACGATCGCGGGTCACTCCAGGGGTGTCGTTGACGATTGCGGTTTTTTTCTGGGTGAGTTTGTTGTAGAGAGTGGATTTCCCCACATTGGCCCTGCCAATAATGACGACCACTGGAACAGGCATGGAGAAACCTCGTTAAATCGTGGGACCCCGGTCTTTTTTAAACTCGTGGATACCTCGTGCAATGGATGCAGCCAATTGGTCCCAATACTTTGGCTGTTTTAAGCGGCGCTCCTCGCGTGGATTAGTTACAAAACCGACCTCCACCAGAATGCTCGGCATATTCGTATCATGCAAAACAAAAAACGGGCCTTCCTTGACGCCGAGATCTTTGACACCCGAGTATTTCCGGGACATGGAGCTGTGCAGGTGCTCCTGAACATGACCGGCCAACAAAGCGGAATCATTCATTTTGGTGGTGCTGATGAGGCTGGCCAGAATCTGCTGAACCTGATCGTCTTTCACCGATTGCACCAATTCCCCGTTTTCCCTGGCGGCGGTCTCCTGAGCCTGCTCGCTGTTGGCAATGCCCAGATAATAGGTTTCGATCCCATGCGCGGAATGGCGTTTGGCCGCATTGGCATGCACTGAAACAAATAAATCGGCATGGTTCTCATTGGCGATCTCGCCTCTTCTTTCCAAGGGAATGAATGTATCGTCATCCCGCGTGATGATGACTTTGTAGCCGTAGCGCGTTTCCAGGATTTTTTTCAGCCGCTTGGAAATTTCGAGGTTGATATCTTTTTCGTACAAATTCCTCGCGCTCTTGGCGCCGAAGTCCTTGCCGCCATGTCCAGGATCCACCACAATGACGGGAACATCATGCTTGGCTGGCCGCCGGGGGTTGGGTGCGACCGGAACCACCGCGGCAGTCACAGCCCTCACTGGCTTCCTCGGCGCAACTTTAACCTTCGCCGCCTGCTTCACCGTTGGGTCCATAAGGTCGATGAAAAACTCGGAGCCTTTTTGCGAAGTGGCGATTTTAATATCCGGGTTCTCCGGAATATCCAGAACCAGCCGACTGGTGGTTGCGTCGAACTGACTCAAACGCATGCGGGTCAGAACACCGTCATTGACCTGCACATCATGGTCGACGTTGTCGCTTAATTGAGTATTGATAAAATTGAAGTAAACCCGGTTCG
>JAJDBE010000146.1 GCA_029261515.1 Nitrospinaceae bacterium
GTTGTTTGACATTCAGCCGGACATGACCTGTCTTGGTAAAATCATTGGCGGCGGGTTGCCGGTCGGCGCTTATGGCGGATCTAAAAAAATCATGGATCAGGTAGCCCCCACCGGGTCGATCTATCAGGCCGGAACGCTTTCCGGCAATCCCCTGGCGATGGCGGCGGGGAATAAAATGGTGGAGCTTCTTTCGCGTCCGGGAGTTTATGAAAATCTCGAGGAAAAATCGGCAAAACTGTGTGAAGGATTGAAGAAAAATACGGCGGATCTTGGGATTTCGGCACAATTCACCCGCATCGGTTCTATGTTTTCCATGTTTTTCACCGATAAGGAAATAGTGGATTTTGATTCGGTGAAAACCTGTGACACCGAATTCTTCAAGCGATACTTCAACGCCATGCTTGAAGAGGGGATCTACATCGCCCCTTCCCAGTTCGAGGCAGGGTTTATGTCTGCGGTCCACACCGATGCGGACATCGAAAAAACCATTCAGGCCAATTTCAATGCCCTGAAACGGGCCAAGGGATAAGAAATAATTTTCTTTGAAAGTGTAAAAGGATAATCATGAGCGAAATCATCGGGTTACATGCGAGGCAGATTCTGGATTCCAGGGGCAATCCCACCATCGAGGTGGAAGTCATGCTGGAAGACGGCAGTGTGGGCCGCGCCGCGGTGCCATCGGGAGCTTCCACAGGCTCCCGCGAAGCGGTCGAGTTGCGCGACGGCGACCCTAAAAAATATCTCGGCAAGGGGGTCCTGAAGGCGGTGGACAACGTCAATTCCAAAATAGCGCCTGAAATCGTCGGCATCGAGGTGACCGAACAGGTGCTGATCGACCGGCTGATGATCGAGATGGACGGCACCAAAAATAAGAAAAAGTTCGGCGCCAACGCCATCCTCGGGGTGTCTCTGGCTGTGGCCAAGGCCGCCGCCAATGAGCTGGACCTGCCGCTGTTTCAGTATCTCGGCGGTACCAATGCCAAGGAACTGCCGGTTCCCATGATGAATGTGCTGAATGGTGGCCAGCATGCCGACAACAACGTGGACATTCAGGAATTTATGATCGTTCCGGTTGGAGCCAAGTCCTTTTCCACCGCATTGCGCATGGGAGTGGAGATTTTTCATCATCTGAAAGGCGTGTTGAAGAAGCACAAATTCAACACCGCCGTCGGCGATGAAGGCGGGTTCGCGCCTGACCTCAAATCCAACGAACAGGCGGTGGAAGTGCTTTTGGAGGGAATCAAGGCCGCCGGCTACAAAGCCGGCAAAGACGTGCTTCTGGCTTTAGACATTGCGGCGAGCGAACTTTATGCGAATAATAAGTATGTGCTGGCGGCGGAAAAGAAATCCAAGCTCAGTTCGGCTGAAATGGTCGACTATATTTCCCGGCTGGTCAAAAAATATCCCATCATCAGCGTCGAAGATGGCCTGGCGGAAAACGACTGGAAGGGATGGAAGAACATGACTGCCCAAATGGGCGATAAATTGCAGATTGTGGGCGACGACGTGTTCGTCACCAACACTGAGATCCTGGCCAAGGGGATCAAGGAAAAAGTCGGCAACTCGATTTTAATCAAAGTGAATCAGATCGGGACCCTGACGGAAACCCTGGACGCCGTTGAAATGGCCAAGCGCGCGGGGTACACGGCCGTCATCTCGCATCGCTCCGGGGAGACGGAAGACACCACCATTGCCGACATTGCCGTTGCCGTCAACGCCGGGCAGATTAAAACCGGGTCGCTTTGCCGGTCCGACCGCGTCGCCAAATACAATCAGTTACTGCGTATCGAGGAAATCCTCGGAGACACCGCCGTTTTTAAAGGCAAAGATGTTTTTTACAATTTATTCGGATAATTCATGACGCGTTATCACCGAATCCTGCTTTTGAGCCTGGCCTTTTTCGTGTTGATGGTGACGGTCGCCCTTTTTCATGAAGATGGCGTCCTCACGGTTTTTAGGGTTGAGAGTGAAATGAGCCAGATGAGGCATAAAAACGAATCGTTAAAAAGGGAAAACGACCTTATCCGTGCCGAAGTTGAAGCCTTGAAAACCAATTCCATCGCCATAGAAAAGATCGCCAGGGAAAAACTCAATTGGGTCAAGCCCGGCGAAACCGTCTATCAAATCGTCCGCCAGCCCAAACAGCCGCCAAAATCCTCCTGAGTCCTTCGGACTTTATTTCAGCCGTTTCCTCCTTTTTAGCGAAAAAACAAAAAAACTCCTTTCTTTTCAATATTTTATGGTATACTGGGGCCATATAAATAAAAATTATTTCCCGGTTTTCTCCAAAGTGTGGGTTTTCAACGCTTTTCGAGGAATGAGGATTCTGTGATTTTCATTAATTTTTTTTAATGTTAATTATTTGAAAAATATTGGGTATGGCGAAATCCTCATAAAAAATGCAATAAGGTATTGATATTTTTATAATAAATGGTAGAGTAATATCATCGCCTTGGATTGACATTTTAATACGCTTGTGCGGATTGCGGATATATTGAGAGTTCAGTCGAATCTCTGAATCGCCAAAAGCCGGGTTAAAGCGAATCACCCCTTTAAAACGTGGAGTTGAAGGGTTGTTGAAATACCGAAAATCGAATTTTGAGTTCGGCCATAAAAATATATAAATCATCAAAAAATTTCATTGTCTTTTTTAAGGAGGGGCCATGACCAAGCAAGATATTATTAATCAAGTTTCTTCCCGGGCAAGTTTGTCCAGGTCAAAAGCTGAAGAAGCTGTCGAAACCGTCATCGAGCTGATCAAGGAATCGCTGGGTCATGGTGAACCTGTTATTTTGCGCCGTTTTGGAACGTTTCAGGTACGCGCAAAGACCAAACGTGTAGGCCGAAATCCGAAAACCGGAGAAGAAGCTGAAATTACAGCCCGCAAGGTCGTACGATTCAAGTCCGGAAAGCACTTCAAGCAGGCAGTGAACGAAGAAGGTTAATTCCTTCCTGGTCGAATGTGGGGTTCGATGTTTTCAGAGAATTAGCATTGCGTCCCCGTAACTGAAAAACCGGTATCGATTTTCGATGGCCTGCTGGTAGGCTTTCTGCATCAGGCCCAGGTCTGAAAAGGCGCAGACCAACATAAAAAGAGTGGACCGGGGCAAGTGAAAATTGGTCAGCAAGTGATTGACTGATTTAAATTTGGCGCCGGGAATAAGAAACTTGTTCGTCCAGCCTGAAATATCCCCGGACGCAGGGGAATCAAAACCCAACGATTCCAATACCCGTGTCACCGTTGTCCCCACAGCAAGAATGGTTTGTCCTCTGTTTTTTGCCGCCCTCACCGTATTCCAGGTTTCCTTTGCAATAAAATAATGCTCCGCGTGCATTTTGTGATTTTCCACCTCTTCCGTGCGGACCGGCATGAAGGTGCCGACACCCACATGCAGAGTCAAATACGCCAGATCGGCTTTGTCTGCGCTGATCCTATCCAGTAACTCCCTGGTGAAATGAAGTCCCGCCGTAGGGGCGGCTATGGCGCCTTCACGGGCCGCAAATACGGTCTGATAGCGGCTGCGATCCAGTGCGTCCAATTCCCCTGCATTTGTTTTGTTTCGGTCGATATAGGGAGGCAATGGCATTTTAGCCGCCTTATCCAGAATCTCCTTCAACGGTCCCCGGCAATCTAAACTTAAGATACCGAACTGTTCGTTTCGGCCCTTTAAAGTAGCGGTGATGGCTCCTTCCGCGAAAACAAACTGGGCGCCCGGTTTCATCCGGCCCAATCCCTTTATCAAGGCTTCCCATTGGTTCGGCTCTATTTCCCGGACCAGCAGGATCTCGATTTCCTTTTCGGTGTCTTTGTGAACTCCAGAGAGTTTGGCCGGGAAAACTTTGGTGTCGTTAAAAACCATGAGAGGGTGATCGGACAGGTATTTCCCGAGATTGGCAAACGTGTCATGGAGAATGCGGGATGTTTTGCGCTCGACCACCATCAATCGCGATTGATCCCTCTCCGGAACAGGCGTTTGGGCGATTAAATCCGGCGGCAAGTCAAAATCGAAATCTGCAAGTTTCATAATATGATCGTTTTCCTATCTCAAAAGTATCCTGTTTCACTTGTGTGAAAAAAGGTGGAAGAGCACTTTACCCGTAAACTT
>JAJDBE010000147.1 GCA_029261515.1 Nitrospinaceae bacterium
GGTTTTCACCGAAGTCGCCTCGACAGCAGTCAGTTTTTCATAGGTGATGGTGTAATCCCTCAGCTGAATGCTTTCGCCAATTTTCAAATGTTTCTGGTCGTGAATGCTGTACGCCTGCGAACCTGCAATCCCGGCAAAGATGAGCACCACCCCAATGTGCACGATATAGCCGCCGTACCGGCGTTTGTTGCGCCAGGTCAACACCCCCAGCTCGCCGACAAAATTGCCGCTGTGCATTTCACTTCTCGCCCTGGCTCCCTTGAAAAATTCAGCCAGAATACAAGTCATCACAAACGCGCAAAGAATAAACGTGATATAGGAAAAGATTTCCGCCCGCTCCTGAAGTGGAACGATGGGAAACAACACCACTGCGGTGGTCAGGCCGACAACCGCCGGCAGGAGAAAATTTTTCTTGAGATTCGCCCAGGTCGCCCGCCGCCAGGCGATAACAGGACCAATGCCGATCAAAGCCAGAAGAACAAGGCCAATGGGCACATTGACCTGATTGTAAAACGGCGGTCCCACAGTGATTTTCACGCCGCGCACCGCTTCAGATATGATCGGGAAAATCGTCCCCCAGAAGGTGGCAAAGGCAATGCCGAGCAAAACCAAATTGTTAATCAGAAAACCACTCTCACGGGATAACAGAGAATCCAGTTCGTTCTTACTCTTTAAGAGAGGCAGCCGCATGAGAATCAGGACCACACAGACCGCAATAATGACGCCGAGAAAGCCAAGAAAATAATAGCCCAGCGTTGCTTCATCAAACGTATGCACCGATTGAATCAAACCGCTACGGGTAATGAACGTGCCGAATATGGTCATCACAAAGGTCAACAGCACCAAGGACATGTTCCAGACCTTCATCATGTCCTTTTTTTCCTGAATCTGAACCGAATGCAGGAACGCCGTGGCGACCAATAGCGGCATGAACGCCGCGTTCTCGACCGGATCCCAGGCCCAGTAACCGCCCCACCCCAGTTCCACATACGCCCAGGAAGCGCCAAACAGGTTGCCCATGCAGAGAAAAAACCAGGCCAAAAGAGTCCACTTGCGCGTCAGGCGAATCCATCCGTCGTCGAGGTTTTTCGTGATGAGCGCCGCCATCGCAAATGCGAACGGAACCGTGAACCCGACATAGCCGAGATACAACGTCGGCGGATGAATGACCATCCAGTAATTCTGTAGCAGAGGATTCAATCCCCTCCCGTCTTCGGGAGGCAGTGGAATGCGCTCAAAAGGGTTGGTCGAGAAATTGAGCAGAAAGAGAAAGAAGGTAACGATGAGAAGCATGATCGTCATCGCATAAGGCATCAGGCGGATGTTGCGCTTACGGTTCTGGAAATAAACGATCGTCATGTAAGTGGTCAAAAGCAACGTCCAGAACAAAAGCGATCCCTTTTGCCCACCCCAGAAAGAAGAGACCTTGTAAAAGGTATCCAGCTCGCGATTGGAATACGCCCAGACGTACTGCAAACTGAAATCGTCCATCAGAAACGCCCGCCAGAGTGCAATCGATGAAATCACCACACAACCCCAAACGATGACAGGGGTTTTGTCCGCACTCAGGTAAAGGTCAATGCGGTTGCCCCGCATCGCCATGACATAGGAAACACAACCATAAATGGCAGTCGCCAGCGCAACCAGTAAAATGAATTCGCCGAGATCGTTCATATCAAATGACTCATAAAGGCCCGTCAGCCAGAGTTTGCCGGGCCTTGAGAGCTAAATTAAAGGTTAGGAAGTTAAATTGTGGTTTTGGGTAAGGATTCTGTGGATTTAGAGTTAGAACCTTCGTTTTTTTCCTGATTGGGCAAAGGTCCAGGATGCGTTTTACCCGCTTCCTTCTCCGCTTCATATTTCGACGGGCAACTGGTCAACAGGGTATTCGCATGAAACACTCCATCCTGGGCCAGAGTTCCCTCGACCACCACTTCCTGGCCGTCCTTGAACATATCCGGCGTAATGCCCTCATAAACCACATTCAGGTTTGATTTTTTATCCTCTATAGTAAATTTCATCTTGAGAGAATTATCGGGATCGCGGTCGATGGATCCATTGACCACGTTGCCTTTTATCTTGAGGCCCGCCCCCGCATAGGAAACGTTTTGGCTCATCAACTCATCCACCGTGAAAAAGTACTGGGAAGTGTTGTTGATTCCCGTGCTGATAAGATACCCGATCGCTCCTACGATCAATAAACTCCCAATCGCAAATTTGGCTTTTTTCTGCATCATAACCGCTGGAACCTTTTCATTATTAAATAGAAAGTACTGGAACTTTCTTAAATAGTATCATTCGCAATTTGAGCTTGTCAAAGCAATTCCAGATAAATAGAGATCAATCGAAATGATGGGGAATTTCATCCTTAATTATTGGTTATTCAAAACATTTCCTGCCTCGTTCCGCCAGGCTCGAAGGCGATTCCTGAATTAGAAAAAGCCAAAGACGCCCACTTCCCTAAGGAAAACCAAACCTCATAGTTACACAATTAATGTAAATTAAACTAGACCCCCGCTCTGCCGCCCCTTCGATCTCACCTCGAAAACCGACCCCGTATAAACCCCACAAAGGTCCATTTTCAAACGGGTTTCATTAAAACCCGGCATTTTCAATCAGTTAAGCGCAATTTCCCCTTCATTTTATGTTGACAGCGGAGTTCTATATGGTAGGATTAGGCTTATTTTGTCGTATTTAGTCTACTTTTGTCGCATTTTGTAACCCGCTTTTTTTCACTGGAACATAGAAAGTAAACCGCGCTAATGAACTGGTTCCTAGGTACTTATAGCATAACTATCGATGAGGCGGGACGATTTACTGTCCCGGCCAAAATCAGAGAAGTCCTGGAAGAGGAATACGGTCCCAAGTTAGTGATCTGTGCAGAGGACGATTATTTGATGGTCTTTCCACGCAGGGAATGGGCGGAGAACGAGAAAAAGCAAGAGCATTTAAATGCGTTTGATGATGACGACAGAAAACGCCTGCGAAAATATTACTCCCGTGCGGCTGAATGCAAAGTTCAAGCTGGAGGAAAAATAACGATCCACTCCAATCTGCGGGAATTGGTGGGATTGCAAAAAGAAGCGGTCCTGGTGGGGATGTCGAAAACATTCGAGATCTGGAGCCAGGACAAATGGGCAAGGAATTCCGGGTGATGCCAGTGGGTTGAGCGGGTGAATTTTAACCTGGGAGACCCTCTGCCGAAGGAACCCGGAACAGCAATGCCAACTTTCCACGAGCCGGTATTAAAAGAAGAAGTCTTTCAATACCTGATTAAAAAGGAGGAGGGGTTGATCGTGGATGGCACTTTGGGAGACGGAGGTCACACTGAGTTCCTTCTCGAAAACACCGGACCCCGATTGCGGGTGCTGGGAATCGACCGGGATGCGTCTGCTCTGGAGCGGGCGAAAAGACGGCTGGTCCGATTCGGAGACCGGGTGACCTATGCCAAAGGAAATTACAGCGAAATTCAGAGCATTCTCAAGCGATCCAAAATCGAAAAGATCGATGGACTGCTGCTGGACCTTGGCTTCTCTTCCCCTCAGATTGATGACCCCAAACGCGGTTTCAGTTTCATGCGCGACGGCGAGTTGGACATGCGCATGGATCAAACCGAAGAAGTCACCGCCGCGAAACTTCTGGCAACTCTTTCCGACAACGAACTCGAATTCATTATCAAGAATTACGGCGAAGAACGCCGTTGTAAACGGATCGTTCGGGCGATTCGCAGAGTGCAGGCAGCCACCCCAGTCATCACGACCCTCCAGTTATCAAACATCCTCTCTGGCGCGTTATATTCCAAGCGTCCCACTAAGATTCATCCCGCAACCCGTACCTTCCAAGCCCTGCGCATTGCAGTAAACCGCGAGCTTGAGCATCTTCAAACCGCGTTGCAGGACTCCATCGGAGTGCTCAACGCGGGAGCTCGCGTGGTTATCATCGCCTTTCACAGCTTAGAAGACCGTATGGTCAAAACTTTTTTTCGGGATGAAGAAAAAGGCTGCATCTGCCCCCCGCGCATTCCCGCCTGCGTCTGCGGCAGGAAACCGACTCTGAAAATCATCACCCGGAAAATCATCACCCCAGATAAAAAGGAAGTCTCCCAAAACCCCAGAGCCTCCAGTGCAAAAATGAGAGTGGCGGAGAGAGTTTATGCCTAAATGGTTCGGCAAGATCGCCAAAACACGTGTCCATGTCTCTCCCAGAGAATTCCGGATGATTTTGTTCGCGTCCATCCTGGTCATGATCGGCGCGATGGCGTTCGTCTGGCCAAATGTGAAAATGGTGAAGATGGGCCGCGAGTATCAAGTCCTGGCTCAGGAACAAAATACATTATCGAGAGTAAATAATCTCCTGAAAGTTGAGCGGGGAAGTCTCCAGTCCCTGGACCGGATTTATGCACTGGCCAAAGAACATACCGACCTTAAACCTGCGGCAGACGGTCAGACAGTCACCGTTTTTTTGAAATAAGACATCATGCGCAAAAGAAGTTCTGCCAAATCCAAGGATTTTTATTCGACTTTAAAAGTTCGGTTACTCGTGATTTTTTGCTTCTTCGTTCTTTTCGGAAGCGGCCTGACGACCCGGTTGTTTTTCCTGCAAATCGTCAACAACGAAGAATTGGCCGCCCAGTCCACAAGGCAGTACGCCTCGGCAGAAAAAATTTTTTATGGGCGCGGAACCATTTTCGACCGCAATCAAAATGAACTGGCCATGAACATCGAAGTGGAATCCGTTTCTATCATTCCATCCGCAATCGAGAATAAAAAACGAACCGCCGAATTGCTGGCCTCGCATCTTCACCTCGACTCCAAAGCGATCTACAAAAAACTGGCTTCCAAAAAAGATTTCGTGTGGATCAAGCGCAAGTGCAATCTGCAAGAAGTTGAGGAATTACGGGCACTTGATTTGCCCGGAGTGGGTTTCGTCTCGGAGCAAAAGCGGTTTTACCCGAAACGCGAGCTTGCGGCCAATATTATGGGGTTTGTCGGCTTGGACAACCAGGGGCTTTCCGGGGTTGAGCACCATCACCACTCCCTGCTTAAAGGAACAACCATTCGCCGGGTGATGGAAAAAGATGCCCGCGGCAAATACATTCGTTCGGTCAGCCTGGCGGGGAAAACCAAATCACCCAGCCATGATGTGGTTTTGACCATAGACGAAGTCATTCAGTTCATCACAGAACACCATTTGAAAAAGCAGGTGGAAAAGTTCAAGGCGGAGTCGGGCCTGGCCATAGTAATGAATCCGTTTACCGGCGAAGTTTATGCCATGGCCAGCGTGCCTCAGTTCAATCCAAACAATTATTTGGCCTACCCCCGCCATCAATGGAACAACCCGGTGGTTTCCAGTTCATTTGAACCGGGGTCGATTTTCAAACCCCTCATCGCGGCGGCGGCGATTGATGCCGGCCTGGCCAAACCCAAAGACTTGTTTTTTTGTGAGAACGGGAAAATCCGCATTGGCAAGGTCGACATCGGCGAAGCCGCAAACCACCGGTTCGGCTGGCTGAGTCTTGAAGATATCATTTCCAAATCCAGCAACATCGGCGCCATCAAAATCGCCCAGCAACTCGGCGAGCAGAAACTCTATAAGTACATAAAAAATTTCGGGTTTGGAGGCAAAACCGGGATCGATCTTTCCGGCGAATCATCCGGTCAGTTGAAGCCTGTGTCGAGCTGGTCGGGCTTGTCCCTCGCTTCCATCTCCTTCGGGCACGAGATTGGAGTCACTCCTATTCAGATGGCCGTTGCCATGAGCGCCATCGCCAATGGAGGCAATCTGGTGGTTCCAAGAATTACAAAAGCCGTCCTGAAAAATGGTACAGTAAAAGAATCATTCGAGCCAAAAATTAGACGACGGGTCATATCAGAAAAAGCCAGCCAGCAAATGGTGGAGATATTGAAAAAAACCGTCAAGCATGGGACCGGGATTCCCGCCGCCGTTGCTGGGTTTGACGCCGCTGGAAAAACCGGGACCGCGCAACAGATTGATCCTGAGTCCGGAACCTATTCCAAATCCGATTATCTTTCTTCCTTTATCGGGTTCTCTCCTGCTGACGCTCCACAGCTGGTCGTTCTGGTCATGATCAACAAACCGCAAGGAAGTTATTGGGGGGGGGAAGTGGCGGGACCTGTGTTCAGCGAAATCTCCAAAGAGGTTTTACGCTATCTGAACATCCCCTCAAAAGATGAACGCGTTTACTTTCTAAACCGCGCATGATGGAAACTTTAAGCCCAAAGTACCGGATCAGTTTTCCATCGGATAACGACACGACCGTGACCCACAAACGTACCAGTAAACTTTCTCAACTCATCAAAGGCTGTTCCGTCTCTAATGTCATGGGTTCTTTGGAGAAAGAAATTTCATCCGTAACCTTCGACTCGAGAAAAGTGGAAACGGGAAGTTTGTTCGTGGCCATTCATGGATTGAAGCAGGATGGCAGCCGGTTTATCCAGGATGCTATCAACCACGGCGCCACGGCTTTCATCACAGAAGCCCCGATGGTGCAACTGGTCGACCTGGGAATGATATCCAACAGCCTCACCGCCATCTGCGTCGAAGACAGCCGTCTGGCGCTCTCACGCGTCAGCGCCGAATACTACGGACACCCTTCCCGCAATCTGAATCTGCTCGGCATCACTGGAACCAATGGCAAAACCACCCTGACCTATATCCTCGAAACGCTTTACCAAACTCGGGGTGAAACGACAGGGGTCATCGGAACCATCAACTACCGTTATGGAAACTTCCAGGCGCCCGCCTCGGTCACGACTCCGGAATCTTTGGATGTCAACCGCATGTTAGTGGAAATGAAGGAGCAGGGAACGCGCCACTGCTTTCTTGAAGTGTCCTCGCATTCTCTCGTGTTGAAACGGGTCCAGGGCATGCGTTTTTCCGTGGGAGTTTTCACCAATCTCAGCCGGGACCATCTGGATTTTCACGTCACCATGGAAAATTATAAAAACGCCAAAAAAGGCTTGTTCCGCGACAACACCGTGGAAAAGCAGGTCCTCAATATCGACGACCCGGTAGGAAAAGAAATCGCACATGAATCAAGCGGTGAAACGCTGACCGTCGCAATCGACCATCCCGCGGACATCAAGGCGGAACACTGCGTGCTTTCGGACGCTGGCAGTCAGTTCATCCTCAAAACGCCGTCCGGAAGCCGGAAAATGCACACCCGCCTTCTCGGCAAGCACAACGTGTACAACCTGCTTTGCGGAGCGGCGGCAGCTTTTGCGCAAGGATTTTCGCTCGATGAAATCGACCGGGGACTGCAATCCATAAACAAGATTCCGGGCCGCTTCGAACGCCTCGATTACGGCCAGAACTTTTCGGTCATTGTCGATTACGCGCACACCCCGGATGCCTTGGCCAACGTTCTGACCGCCTCCATGACGCTGACGACGGGAAACGTCATCGTCGTCTTTGGCTGCGGCGGCGACCGGG
>JAJDBE010000148.1 GCA_029261515.1 Nitrospinaceae bacterium
GTTCGGATTCGCGGAGGCCAGCGGCGGAACAGGAAAACTAAAAACCAACGGTGCGCTGTTTTTGTTTTTCGGGAACCAGTTTGGAACCGACGAACAGGATGTTTTCCAGAGGGATGAAGAATTCGTATTTATCCCCGACCAAATGGACGATCCCGCTTTCGACGTCCTTGACCTTGCCCTCGACCATTTTGTCGCGCACGAAAACCTGGATTGGCTCGTCGAGTTCCAGATAACGATTCACAATTTTTTCCATGGAAAACGCTCCAATAAAATATTGAATTACTTGGATTCAACTGGTAAGTGCAACAGTTAGTAAAGTTTTCTTTTTGAAGAATAGCTCATAGGGAGTTTTGAAGGTTTTCGTTAAGAACTTTATTGAGGGCGTTTAAAAACAGGTCGGCGGGATCGCCTTTTCCATAATTTGCGTATTCTTCCAAAAATTTGATCCTTCCCAAGCGCATTTTTTCGCGCACCTCTGGTGATTCATAAACGCTTCGGATCAATCGCGTAAGCTCTTCGACATCCGGCTTTTCCAATCCCAGGGCGGCCCCCATTTTTGCGAAAGGAATATGTTCGGTGCCTGTATTTTCTATCATAGGGGCTTTGTTGTCGTAAGTGAACAGAAACTGGATTCCAGGTTTGTTGAAAACGATCGCCTCCAGCCCGGCAGTGGAAAATACGTTAAAGTATAAATCGCATTCCTTGATCAAATCAGCTATTGGTTGCTGGATGATTTTCGCATTGTCTACTTTTAAGTCGTTTACGAGTTTTTCATAAACTCCCACTTGAACGTCGCTTATACGCGGTTTAATTACGAGGGTTTTATTGGGGAAACTTTTCATGCACTCCAGAACCAGTTTCAATTGCTGTTCGTTGTCCAGAAACGTCATTCGATTGTCGCAGCGGAATTGTCCGCCGGAATTACAAATGAATAAAAATGTTCCGGGAGAGTCTAGTCGTAAAGCTTTGTCTTCGGATTGATAGTTCCGAAACGAGTGTAAGTGACAGCCGATGATATCGATAGTTCCCGGAGAGACGCCTTTAGAAGTTTTAAAATTTCGATCCACATTTCCCCAAACAAATTCCCGACTAGCGATGCTGGGATAACCCACTTGCGTGCTGCTCGGCGGAGCGTCGATTCCATGTTGAATGTTGATAGTTGGGATCTGAAAATGGTTGGCTAGTATTATTGCCAGTCGCTCAAAGATTGAGTGATCGCTATGAGAAATAAGGCAATTAATATTGTTATCCAATAATTGTTTTTCAAAAGCGCGGGCAAAGTCGATGAGCTTGGGAAACCATAGGGTGTAAATATTTTCAAAAAATTCGCTATAGATTTCCGATATGGGAATTTCCTCAAATAGCGTTGAATTTCGAAGTCTGGCTCTATCCGAAATAAACTTCTGCTTAAACTTGGAGGCCAATCGGTGATTGTCGCGGGCGCGGATTTTTTTTGTGCTGCGAGGAAAAATACAGTATACGTTGGCGTTTCGACTTTCTCCGTTCCATACAAATAAATTTAAACTCCCTTTTTCCAGTATGCGATGGATTAGTTTATCACCCATATAATTATAAGTTGTTGGGCTGGCAATGAGTAAGTTGATTCTGTTTTGGCCGGCTCGCGCTCGGGCTACGGTATTTTTCAGAATCAAGAATACAAATTTCATGGAGGAATATAAAAAACTTGGCAAGCGTATTTGCCCTTTGAATAGCGGGAGCGGCGGGGACCATTGAAAGAATTTTTTCCATGATTGGCAAGCGATTTTTCTGGTTGAAGGGAAAGCTTGAACGTCAAGGACGTCAATCCCCATTTGGCGGCATTTAAAAGGCAACAAATTTTCAAAAATGTTGAAATCCACCCAGCCTTCTTCATGATCGATGGGAGCGTTTCCATGATTAAAGTAAATTACCGTATCCGGGGTTTTCTCTCTTAAATAAATTTCCAGATCGGTTGCGCATGTAAAAACCGCTTGGAAAAAATGATGCATGCATAATTCGATGCAAAATCCCAGGGACAAACCTTCAAACAGCGTGAAATCGTTTTGGTCTTGATCCAGGCGCCATTTTTTTGCGAATTGGACGGATAAATTGTATAGATTTCCATGTTCCTCCGCCATCGCCTGCCCATAAATACAGTCATGGGACTCTTGTTTGTTTTCCAAATAAAGGGATAAAAAATAACCCAGCGACAACAGCCGGGCGTTGGGAAACTCTTTTTTTATTTTCTGGAAAGTTTTGTTAAACGCTTCAAAGGAAACTTTATCTGAAAATGCCAGAATGATTTTTTGGCTGGGAGGAAATTGGGATAGCGTTTCTTTTAATTGGAAGGGGGAGTATTTTTTAGACAAAGCAAGAAATTCAAAAAAGTTGTTATTCAGAAAATAATTGGCTGCAGGAAAAACATTTTACACGATAATTGACTGCAATTAATTAATTGTAATCGAGGTAAATTTCTCCGTCTTCCTTGATAAACACGGTTCCTTTTCGTTTTGTCGGCGTTCCCATGACGATCAGATTATTCTGGAAGGAATTTTTTACCATGGAATGGGCGCCCACAATAGAATTATTTCTGATGAAGACTCCTCTGGGCGCCACTGCATAGGGAGCCACATAGCAATGATCCTCGATCAAAACCGGGGGTTTTTAGTAGGGAAGTTTGCCGCCGGAAAGCACCCATCCGACGTTATCGTGATAATAAATTTGCACTCCCGCAGAAATAGAACAGTTTTGGCCGATGCTCAATCCGCCCGAGCCGTCAAGAAAGGTGTAGGATCCTATGTAAGTGTCCTTGCCAACTGAAATGTTGCCTATTACATAACTCAAGTCGTGGATCTGGCGCCTTCAGCGAAACCCAAAGGCTTGGCCTTTTTCCAACGGCCGGCAAGAGCCTCGGAAAGCGGGACGATTCTTTGGTGCTGATTTAGAAAGAATGAGTCCGGTTCTTCTCGCAAAGATTGGTGATCTTTGTATAGAGGGTTATTTTGTGGATCTAGCGCCATGCGATTGATTCAGGTCAATTGGCTAAAATGTTTGAAAATTTCCCCTTGTTGCGTCAATTAGTAATTTCTGGCTTTATAAGTTTAGTTCTAATCAACTCTTGTACCGCCCATTCCAAATCCTGAATCGGAATTGAAATTTTATTCGCAATTTCCAAAAGATCGCGCTTTCCATCACAGTAATTTAAAAGCCACTTGATTTTTCTGGTTTCCCCGTCGAGTGTTTTTTGACTTCCGAGGGTGGAGTCCAAATTCCGCTTCGAAAGGTAAGGTTCGCAGAACATTACTTGGTTGACATAAGTTTTGTTCATTTCGAAAGCCGCGAGTATTTCGTAATAGAGACCCAGACTCTCTGATAAATTTTCACCTGAAACAAAAGAGAGGTTGTCTAATGAGGTATGGTATTCTGGATACCTCAAATAGTATGTCCGGGTTAATAACCCCATTGGCAGGTCGAAACCTGGGGAACAATATTGTCTTTCATCCGCTCCCGAGTCTGGATAAAAGTCTCTCACCTCATAATTTCCCTTTTGGTGCGATAGGACATGTTCGGCAACCCGGTCAATTTCTGCGTTGCCCTGCCGGGATTTCTTATAGCAAAACGGACCTGAATCGCCCACAAAGGAAACAATTAGGCCCGCGCGAGTTTTTGAAATAACGCGATCTTTGTTCAAACTTAAATATGTAATAGCTCCAATAGTTTCGGGGATAAAAATAATCCGATAGGTATACCGCCGTTTTACCTGACTGAGCAATTTCCCCAAAAATGTTGCCAAGACAACTCCGGATATTGAGTCGTTTGCCATGGAAGGATGGCAAGTATAACATGACAGCAGAACCTCGTCTTCTTGTTCGCCAGGAAGAACACATTCCCCTATGGTAAGGGAACCGGGCTTCAAGGTGGAGTCAATCTTGACGGTATACGTTCCATCCTTTAATTGGAGGAAATCATTATGCCGCATGCAAAACCCCCAACGCCTCTTATAATAACTGGTCAAATAAGGGATTGCATCGGGAAGTTCGGGAAGAGTATATAAATGCTCTTTCAACTCGGGAAGGCCAAGTTTGGCGTCCACGGGATCGCTGTAACCCAACACATGAAGATTATTAGCCTTAAAATCGACGATCTTTTTTCCCTCGGGATCCAGAATGTAGGCGTCAAAAATATTCCATTCGTCCGGAACGGACCAGTCGAATACCTCGGCGCCGGAGGGAATTTCGAGGATCTCCATGGGCAAACAAGATTGCGCCATTTTCAAAGTTTCTCGAACCCCATTCCCCGTAATACTCCGGCAGATGGGAAACAGGGAGTAAAGAAGGTCATACATTTCCCCGCCCAATCGGTCTAAAGTGGATTCAGATAATGCAGGTAGAGCCATGTGAATTTAAATCTCCTAAAGAGTAACGTCGTAAATTGAGTTTAAGTTTAAACCAAAACGCCGAGGCGTTTTCAAGCATTATTGTGGATGAGATTTTTCGATTCGAAACAGCATTCCTTCCGCTTTTCCGGATTTAATGACGTCCATGGTTGCGTGGTAAATGGCGTTTGCGGAAATTGTGCGCAATCCGCACCCCTGGCCTCGCTGACAACCTTTGTACAGACCCAATTTCCACAAATGCTCTTCCATAAGATGGACGTCTGTAATTACCCCGTGATCCAAGTCGCGAACAAATAATCTGAATTCTTTTTCTTCGGATTTTCCGTCAAGATCCGTGTAAAGTCCGCGAAAGTTTTTGTGGAATCTGTAAGGTGCTTTGGCCATCTCCTCCACATGATGATAAAAGGTCATGCTATTTTGATCCGGGAGATTCAGAACGGCAATCTTGCCCTCAAACGACCTGAGCATTGCAAAGGGCGAGTCCGCCCCATAGCCGCTAAAATTCACAACGCTTGAAAAATGAGGAGCCTGTTTCCCGATTACCGCGAAAGAGTAAATTGGATGGCCCGTTCTGACCGCGCTTGACCAAAGACGGCCGGTTTCGGTCAACGCGCCCATTTGAGATGGGGTTGTTCGTATATCAAATGGGACGCCTTTGGTAAAATCAAAATTGAATATGGGTAAGATAAGCGTTCCCTCGGGACCAACGGCTCTTAAAAAAGATTCTAAAATATGATTCGGCTTGACGGCCTGTCCAGCCTTTATTTGCTGTCGGAGTGTGCGCGACAAACTACTGTGAACGAGAACCATATCCCCAGAAGAAATACCGCATTCCCCCCAGTTTTCGGCCATTTGATCAATTATAAGATCATATCCTTGTCCAAAACTTTCCATTTAGCCTCCAAGATCTCAGAAAATATTTTGAAAGAGGACGTGGATTCAACTTGTAAGTGAAATAGTTAGTTAAGTCCCCTGTTGGAAGAATGCTCCATATAGAGTTTTAAGGCCAACCGATCAAACCCTTGCGTCGGTTGGTTTGGTAAAACGCTCAAAATTTTTTTTGATTGCCCTGAAACAACATAGAGAAGCTATCCGATGTAAACGACTCCAAAAGAGAAAACAGTTTTTCCAGGCCATAGCGGACAGGGATTCTTTAACAATTTTTTGAATCGTTTGGAGCGTCAACTCCGTCTCGGCCTTCGCCTTCTCGACCACCCGTTCCTTCACCTCATCCGGTATCCTGTTCCAGAACCGTTTCGACCCCGCCTTGCGGTCGGCCAGGTCGTCCGGACTAAACTCCAGGTAACGCCGGTACCAGTTGTAAAACGTGCTTCGGGGAAGGCCCAGTTCGCGAAGCGTCTGGCGCGCGGAAATCCGCCGACCTTCCTCCACTATTAAACGGACCGCTTCAACTTTAAATTCTTTCGTATATTGCCTGCGTTGTTTTCCCATTGGAACACCTCCAAAAATGATTGTATCCATCACTTTCTTTGTGTCCACTTTTACTG
>JAJDBE010000149.1 GCA_029261515.1 Nitrospinaceae bacterium
CCGTGCACCCGGTTGCGGTTAAAGGCGGACTGCATTTAAAAAGCTCCGTGTCTTATCTGGGCCGGGGCCTTCTGCTGATCGCGCCGGACAACGTCGACGTCGAACCGTTCCAGGAGTTTGAGTGGATCGAAGCCAGAGCGGGCGAGAGCGCAAATTGTGTGACCCTGGGCGACCGGGTGATTTTCCCCGAGGGCTATCCGCGCCTGGCGGATGCGATTCGGAGTTGCGGATACGAAGTTGACTCTGTGGATATCGGCGAGTTCGAAAAAGCCGACGCAGGCGTCACCTGCCTCAGTATCATTCTTCCTTGATTTTTACCGGATTACTTGCTATTCACTCTATTCTATAAGAAGTTACCTCGGCAACTCCCCTTCGACTTGTTGATCGCAAATAAAATGAAAAAAGTTCTGGTCGTTTCCCATGAACCCATCCAGCCCAACATGGCCGGCCCGCCCATCCGCATGCTGGAAATCGCCCGCGCTTTGGGCTCAGAGTTTCAAACGACCCTCGCCGTTCCCGGCGGAATGGAACTGGAAAACGAACCTTTTCAATTCGCGCAATACAACCCCGCTATCCTGAAACAGCTTTGCGCTTCGCACGACGCGGTGATTCTGGCGGGGTTTCTATTGCCGTATTACCCCTTTTTGAAAAATACTCCCGCTACCCTGGTTCTGGATATTTATGATCCGGTAATTTTTGAGTACCTGGAACTGAATCAGGGTCAAAAACCGGAGAAACAGAAAGAAACCTTCGATGAATTGATAGACTGCTTTGCCCTGCAAATGAGTTTGGGAGATTTTTTTATTTGCGCCGATGATTTTCAGAGAGGAATGTGGGTGGGAATGCTCATCTCCGGAAACCGTATCAATCCCATGACTTTCCGCGAAGACCGGACCCTGCGTTCTCTGATCGATTTGGTTCCTTTCGGTCTTCCCTCACAAGAACCGGACAAAAGAAAGAACGTTCTCAAGGGCGCGTATCCGGGGATTGAAAAAGACGATTTCGTGGTCTTGTGGGGCGGAGGGATTTACGACTGGCTGGACCCCTTAACCGCCGTCCGCGCCATGGATCTTGTTTCCAGAAAAAATCCAAAGATAAAATTGTTTTTCATGGGATGCAAATACCCCAACGCGGCGGTCGTTATGAGTTCCATAGCCCAAACCATCAATCTGTCAGATTCCCTGGGACTCACCGGCAAGTCGGTTTTTTTTAACGATTGGGTGGCTTACGCAGACCGGGCGGATTATCTTTTGGAGTCCGACATAGGACTCAACACTCATCCCAGGTCGATTGAAACGGATTTTTCCTATCGGAGCCGAATCCTGGATTATATCTGGGCGGAGCTTCCCATTCTCACCACTCGCGGCGGCGCCCTGAGCGATCTTGTTGAAGAGAAAGAATTCGGACTGACCGTCGATTACGACGATCCGGAAGGCTTGGCGGACAAAATTCTGAAAATGGCCGCTGGCGAGATTTCCCTGGACGCGTTTAAAGAAAATATCAGAAAACATCGCGACGAATTCTCTTGGGCCAAGGCGGTGGAACCGTTAAGGGGTTTTTGCCGCAGGGCCGAAAAACGTTTGGATAAACCGTTTTTGATAGAAAAAATATCAATCCCTCATCCCGCCTATTACCTCAAACGGATCCGCGCCGTCTGGGCCGAAAAAGGCGGCGCCGCGCTGTTCAAGTATTCATTTATTTTCCTGCTCCGGACCGTGATTCTTTTCGCGCGCAACGCCCATACATTCCTGGAGGCCCATCGAAGACAAATACAACCTCAGCCGGATTCTCCGCCCGGAGGGAAAACCTTGTTAAAGAAGATTCTGTGTCGCGCGATGAACCTGGCCATCCGGATTTTTTATAAAATAGAGCGGGCTTTCGGAATTTGGGCCTATCGCCTGCTCCCTCCCTCGGAGCGTTGACCATGAATTCCGCTTCAGGCGCTCCACTTATCAGCGTCGTCATACCCGCTCATAACGGACGCGACCTTTTGAAATCCTGCCTGGATTCATTGTTTGATCAAACCGAAAAAGATTTCGAGACGATCGTGGTCGACAACGGTTCGACGGACGGGACTCGCGAATTTCTGGAAGCTGAATTCCCCCAGGTTCGAGCCAGTTATTATGAAGAGAAGCTGGGCTTTGCGCGCGCCGCAAATATCGGACTGAGCCAGACGCGCGCTACGGATTATATCTCCTTGCTCAACCAGGATACCGTTGTGGCTCCTAACTGGCTGGCGGCCTTAAAAGCTCGCTTGGAGACGGATTCTTCTTTGGGATCCTGCGCTTCAAAAATGATGGACTATGACCATCGGAACATCCTGGACGGCGCGGGGGACGTGTATTTGAGCAACGGCTACGCGTATCGCCTGGGATGGTCTTTGAGAGACGCGCCAGAGTTTCAAAAAAGTTATCGCGTTTTTGGCGCCTGTGGTGGAGCCGCTTTGTATCGAAAAACCATGCTCGACGAAATCGGATGGTTCGACGAAGATCTGATGATGTATTACGAAGACGTCGATCTCAGTTTCCGCGCCCAGATTTACGGCTACCAATGCGAATTTGTCCCGGAAGCCCGGATTTACCATATAGGCTCCGCCCCCAAGGACGGCGAACACAGCCAAAACAATCCTAAAATCCTATATCTTCTGGCCAGAAACAGCTTGTTTGTCGTATTGAAGAACTACCCTTTAATGGCCCTGATCCGCAACGCCCATCGTATTATTTTGTCTCGTATTTTATTCGCCCGCGCGTACTATAAGCAAAATCCAACGCTTGGACTGGCCTGCCTAAAAGGAAATTTAAGCGCTTTCTTTAAAATGGGACCCATGCTTTTGAAGCGATGGTCTATCCAAAGAAAAAGAAAGGTTGATTATCGGGAGGTGATTCGCATGTTCCAGGCCTCGGAAAAATTAATGACTCTCCACCAGAAATACGAGACGTGGGTGCGTAGCGGGGAGGATTTAAAAAAGGAGGAACCAGCCCAATTAAAAATCGACAAATCCCTTCCTGAAACCTTTAAAAACGCGGTCGAAAAATACGCCTCGCCGGTCAAAGATCCCGTCGACCGGCAAAGAATATTGGACGTCAATTTGGATCCCAGCCGGTTTTATTATTGGGCGGATGAAATTGAACAATGTCACCCCATCTCCGGAAGCGTGATTCTCAGCTCCGGTTGCAGTTCCGGAGGGTGCGTCCAGGTATTTTCCGAACGCGGCGCTTCCAAATCCATCGGCGCCGAGGTCGACCCGGCTTTAAGCAAACTCAGCAAACTGCGTTTTCAGGACTGGCCCGGCAATAACGTTCAAATCGATCTTTACGACGGTTTGTCCCTGCCTTACGAGGATCAATCCGTCGACGTCGTTTCCAGTCTGCATGTCCTGGAGCACACCAAGGACAACAAAAAATATTTAAGCGAAATCTTTCGCGTGTTGAAACCGGGAGGAATTCTTTTTCTCGACCTTCCCAACCGTTACTTCAAAATGGAACAGCACACCATGTACAACTACGTTCACTACCTTCCAAAAAAGGTTCGGGACGTTGTCATCGGCGGAGTTTTAAAGCGCCCATTTGCAAAATTTTTTTCCGAAAACGCCCGGCACAAGCTCGGCGTCGTTTGCGATTATCATTTTCCATCTCCCGCTCAAATAATTAAAATGGTCGAAAGTTTAAGCGCGGAATATTTTCTCAAAATCGAAGACGCACTGTATCATTCTCCTGACAAACAAAAATACCGGCCAATAGTCTTTCCTTATTTGTATGGTTTCGCCCGGCGTTACCCATCCTTTCGCATTGTGGTCCGCAAGCTTCCAAACCCCGTGCCCGCGCCCTGATTATGGGACCCGATTTCAAACAAGCCGTCCACGAACATCTGGAACAATATCGCGACTGGTCGGACTACGACCAATTTGTGCTGACCTATCTGGATCACGATCGATTTCACGTCCTGGCTGAGGAGATAGAAAAATATATTTCGTTAAAAAACGCGACCGTTTTAAGTTCCGGTTGCGGCACGGGAGGATGCATGCAGGCGTTTCTTGAAAGAAACGCCGCCCGCGCCGTCGGCGTCGAGGTGGAAGAAAATTTTGTTCGCCTGGCGCGCCTGCGGTTTGCCGACGGGACTTTCGAAAACAAGGCCCAGGTCGATTTGTACGAAGGGTTCGATCTTCCCTACGAGGAGAGCGCCTTTGACCTGGTCTTCAGCATGCACGTGCTGGAACACACCAAGGATCCGCAAAAATACCTCCATGAAATTTTTCGCGTCTTAAAACCGCAAGGCGTTTTGTTTCTCGAACTGCCCAATCGGTATTATAAAATCGAGCAACATTCCAGAATTCCCTACATCCATTTCCCGCCAACCGAATGGCGCGATAAACTGATCCGTCGGCTCCAGAAAAAGCCCTTTTCGTCGCTGATTTCACCCGATACGCTTTTCAAGATCAACGGCCTGATCGACTTTCATTTTCCCTCGCCAACAGAGTTAATGGACTGTCTGAACGGTTTGAAAAACGAATTTTCCCTCAAGATCGAAACTGCCTATTATTATTATCCCAAAAAAACGCGCTATAAACGCCGCCGCTTTCCCTATGTCGCGGGGGCGCAAAGAAAAGCGCTGAGCTTTCGCGTGATCGTTAGAAAAACAGATCCATCAGCAAACTCCTGAGCGGGCGCCATGACCCAATCGTCACAGAAAGAACCCCGGGTTTCCATTGTCATCGTCAATTGGAACGGGGCCGATTGTCTGCCCGCCTGCCTGGAATCCGTTCGCAAACAAACCTGGACGGATTACGAAAGCGTCTTGATCGACAACGCCTCGACGGACGGCTCCCTTGCCGCGGCGGAAAAAAATTTTCCCGACCTTAAAATCATCCGCAATCGCGAAAACCTGGGCTTTGCCCGCGCCGCCAACCAGGGAATCGAACAAAGCCGCGGCGAATTTATTTTTTTGCTCAACCCCGACGTCGTTCTGGAACCGAATTACCTGGAACGGTTGATGGAGCGCGCCCTGAAAAATGAAACCCTCGGCGCCCTGGGCGGCAAATTACTGCGTCCCGTAAAGGATGGAATTACGACTCCCATTATCGATTCCGCGGGCCTGACCCTGCTGGCCCAAAAGCGTCGACCTTGGGACCGGGGGTCTGATCAACCCGACGCGGGACAGTACGACGACGCGGAAGACGTCATGGGGATCAACGGCGCCGCCGTCCTTTACAGGCGCGCCATGCTGGAGGACGTCAAACTGGACGGCGAATATTTCGACGTCGGTTTTTTCATTTATTTTGAGGATGTCGATCTGGCCTTACGGGCCTTGCTTCGCGGATGGAAAAGTTTTTACGTGCCCCGTGCCCGCGCCCGCCATGCCCGAGGAGGCACGGGCGGATCTCGACCCACGAGCGTAAAAATCCACGCCGTTAAAAACCGCTACCTGGTTTATTTGAAAAACGAACCTTTCGCGGTTTTTTCTAAAACCTGGATTCGAACGCTGGGAGTGGAGTTAATGCGATTGGGCGCCTACGCGGTCCGGGAACCTTTGTCCCTGCTGGGATTTCTGGCGTTTCTCCGTTGCCTGCCGACGTATTTAAAAAAAAGGAAACGGATTCAGGAAGGCGCGAAAATCGGGGCGGAAGAATATCTGCGTTGGCGTCGGGACTGAAATACAACCCCGAATCGTTTCGGGCGCAGACTCAAGTTTTTCGGAGAATAAAAACACCTTCCAGGTGACCGCAAGCCATCAATTCAATTTCAAAGTCCGAAAAAATTCTTGACTGAAACCCCTGGATCATTTCGATCATTTCCCAGTTGGTCCACACGTGGAAATGGATGCTGTAGTCCCGATTCATATTAAATTCCACCGCCTGGCGCAGGGCTTCCTCGCCCTCCACCTTGTCCACCAGTCTCGAATACTCTTCATAATGCGCCTTACGCGACCTCTCCGGTCCCTCTTCGTAGTCGCGAAGTAAATGTTCCAGAGACGTGGAGGGTCTATCGACGTCGAAGGAGTTTCTTTTATCCGGAATGGCGAGAAACATCGCGCCGCCAGATTTCAAAACGCGCAGGGAATTTTTTAATGCGGTGAACGGGTCCTGGCAATGCTCCAGGAAATGGTTGGCGATAACAAAATCCTGCGACCCGTCGGGAACGGTTTCCAAACGCTCGCCGTCGGCGATGATATCCACCTCCACCAGTTTCAGGTCTTTCAATTCCGGATACTGTTCCCGTAGGTCCTTTACGGACATGCGGTCGACATATTTCACCTTGGCTTTCGGCGAAACCGGCAAGGGGAAATGCAAGGCGCCGATTTCGACTCCCGATCCCTTCAGATAGCGCCACGAAATTTCTTCTCGGGTAATTAAGGAGTTTCCCTTTGCGTTCACCCAGCCCAGGCGGTTCAAAAGTTTTTTAACGACGCGTTTGAGCGAGACAATCACGACCTTCCTCCAGGTTTGACAACGCCTTCTTTTTCGCCGTAAACGCAGAACGCCGGGCCGGTAGAATGATCTTTTTCTTCAAATCCGGTTTGCAAATTTGCGTAGCCAAAATGCTTGAGACAGCCCAAAATATCTTCGCGGGAAATCCAATAACTGTGCGCCGCCGTTCCTCCGCAAAAACCCGCCTGGGTTGCGGACGAGTAGTAATCCTGCTTATACCCCGTGTACTTAAAACCCGCATGCTCCAACGAATTCGTTTCAGAAATATGCGCCGCGATCTTTGGATTTCTTTCGACGATTTTATGGTCGTAATAATGCGTCCATAAAAATACCTTGTCCGCCGTTTTGGAAATAAGCTCGATCAATTCGGCTGGATTACGCATGTGATAGAGCACGCCGCTGGCCAGGCAAAAATCGAATTTCTCCTGGCGGGTTTTCAAATATTCCACGAAATCCCCCAGCAAAAACCGCGTCCGCTTTAGTTCGAAAATTTCCTTCACGACCAGGCAACGTAAATAAGCGGTGGTATGGGATTCCACGGCGAGGATCGATTCGGCTCCGCCTTGCTCCATCATATAA
>JAJDBE010000150.1 GCA_029261515.1 Nitrospinaceae bacterium
CCAGCCCACACTGGTTATTCTCGATGAAATTCAGGACCCGCAGAACCTCGGAGCCATCGTCCGGTCGGCGGAAGTTCTGGGAATTCAGGGATTAATTGTTCCCGAACGGCGCAGCGCCCCCATCAACGACACCGTCGCCAAATGCTCTGCCGGAGCCATCGAACGTTTGCCCGTATCCTCCGTACAAAACCTTGCAAATACGTTGGATACTTTGAAAAAAGAAGGGTTTTGGATCGTTGGCGTCGAACCCCAGGGAAAAACCGCGTGTTATGAGTTTAAGTTCGATCTGCCGGTGGCATTGGTCATCGGCGGGGAGGAAAAGGGCATCCGTCCGTTGTTAAGAAAAAAATGCGACTTCACCCTTGCAATTCCCATGCAGGGAAAATTGAATTCCTTAAACGCCACTGCGGCGAGTACCGTTATTTTTTATGAAATTTTAAGACAAAAACGGGAAAGAGAAAGATAGCTTGCTGCATCGCAAAAAAAAAGCGGCAGGAAACCATCGGGTTTCCAGCCGCTGTCGGATCTGTTTGAACGAAAAAGCTACATCGAAAAATTGCGTTTTCTTTTAAGAGCCGCTTTTCTCTTTTTCTTGGCTTCTTTCTGCTTGCGCTTTTTCTTGACCGAAGGTTTTTCATAAAACCTTCTTCGCTTCAATTCTTTAAGCAGACCTTCTTTGGTCATCTGCCGCTTAAGAACTTTTAAGGCTTTTTCAACTTGATTCTGATAAACAGTTACTTCCAAAAAGTATTACCCCCCTCCATCGTTTATTTTCGCAACCGCTGAAATCCGGCTTCAAGCGCTTACGATTAAACTGCTTCCCCTATCGGGCAAAAAAACAATTACGGATTGCCCGCCACGCTGTCCGGGAAAATCGTGGTTTTAGTAAACCATGAATTATGTACATATTTTTTTCACTTGTCAATACTTTAAATATCTGAAAAATATCCTGCAGGAGAAATCCACGAAAAAGCTTCTCGAAGCGGATCAAAGCCCTTATTTTGATATAAGATATCCGCTTCAGCGAGAAGGCCACAGGAGAGTTTTGGATGTCATTTGACTGCCTTCCCGGTTGCTGTATATTTGAAGATACAAAGTAACTTCTCGTTTCCCATAAAAAGGACTTTTATGAACCGGGCGCCAGTGTATTTCGCCGTCAAAGTCGTTCTGGCCACTTTGTTTTTTTTCTGGATATTGGCCGTTGTAAAAAAAGTTTCGGCAGAGGAATACGCGGTTCCCCATTCAGGCTCTCCATATGCTGATTTAAAAGAGATCGAAGTGGGAGGCATTGTCCACCTTCCCACCGGAGTTCAGGTGACTGAGGATCAGATGGTGGAGATGGTGTCAAGCTCCAGGGTCATCTATATCGGGGAAACTCACGACAATCTGGAAGCGCACCGGGCGCAACTGCAAGTGATTCGGAAACTGACGCAAAAATTTCCCGGCAAGGTCGCGCTGGGGATGGAAATGTTCCGCCGCTCGGCGCAACCGGATCTCGACCGCTGGGGTAAGGGCGAGTTGTCTGAAAAAGAATTTAAGAAACTGTTTCACAATAACTGGGGACCGGGGTTCGCGGTTTACCGGCCTATTTTCGATTTTGCCAGGAAACGCTCGATCCCTCTTTTAGGCCTTAAATCCTCCAGAGACACCGAAACTGAGTTTCGCAAGGAAGAGGGGGCAGGCTCGCCGGATTTGTTTCCCGAGCTGGACGAAAGCGATCCCTACCACAAGGCCTATTCCCTATCGGTGTTCGGCGGCCACGAGGACCACGCTGAAGCCCTCCAAAAACCTTACCGGATGCTTCTCCTTTGGGAAGAAACCATGGCCCAGACGGTGGCTGAATTTCTGCAGAATGAAAGTTTTCGCGACTGGAAACTGGTGGTCCTGGCCGGCGGCTTTCACGTGCAGTACGGCTTTGGCATCCCCAAGCGGGCGTTTCGCCGCATCCCACACGCCTACTCCATCATTCTTCCCACCGTCACGGAACTGCCTGCCGAATTAAAAGACCGGGAAATGGATGTCAAACACGTCTCCATTCCGCTTTACTCAGCGGATTTTGCCTGGAAACTGGACTACAAAGTTTTGCCTGAGGGAAAAGTCCGCTTGGGCGTGCAACTCAAAGAGGAGGAATCAGGCGTCAGTGTGCAAGCGGTGGGAAAATCATCCAACGCCGAGAGGGCAGGAATTCAGGCGGGAGACACTCTGCTCGCCCTAAACGGCGAAGCCATTGACGGTGTAGAAGATTTGATTGAACGGCTGAAAACCTTTGAGTTCGGCGATCAGACCACCCTTCAGCTTCGGCGCGGCGAAGAGGCGCTGGAGGTTGATGTTGTGTTCGCGGAACCTTCGAATTAGAGAAATGCAGGTCAGGTCGCTTTCAGGGAGTCGATCAGCGACTGCATTTCGTTATCGCCGGTGAGTTTCAGGAAAATTTCTTCGAGGCCACCGTGGTCGTGTTCGGCCTGCTGCCTCAACTCATCCACACTGCCGACGGCGATGATCCGTCCCTTTTGAATGATGCCCACTTGATGGCACATGGCTTCGGCGATTCCAAGAGAATGCGTGGACATGAAAATGGTGGTTCCTTCCCGGCACAAATCGCGGAACAGCTCCTTCACTTGTCGCGCGCCTCTGGGATCGAGGCCCACCATCGGTTCGTCGACGATCACCACTTTCGGCGTGTGAATCAGCGCACCGGAAATAATCAGCTTTTGCTTCATGCCGTGGGAATAGCCTTCGATCAGTTCGTCGGCAAAATCCTTGAGATCAAAAAACTCCAGAAATTTGACGGCACGCGACCGGGCGAGACTTTTGTCCATCGAATACAAATCGGCAATGAATTCCAGATATTCCATGCCGGTCAATTTTTCGTAAATATAAGGCCGGTCGGGAATGTAACCGATCATGACTTTGGCGCCCACCGGATCTTCATGGATGTCCACGCCGCCAATGGAGATCGACCCGCTGGTCGGCTTTAAAAGCCCCATCAACAATTTGATGGTGGTGGTTTTTCCGGCTCCGTTCGGCCCAAGAAAACCGAATAGCTGCCCCTTGGGAACTTCCAGGCTGAGACCATCCACCGCCACGACGGATTGATATTGTTTCACCAGATTTTTTATTTGAATCACCGATCAAAACTCCTTTAATTTCACCGCACCAAAAATGTTTCCATTCCTTGCAAGGGCGCCGGGGTTGCGTCAAGTCCGGTCACGTCTGCCACCGGCGGGCCTTGCTGGCACCATGCAACAAAGCGATCCACATTTTCCCGACCGCCTTCCACGTGAATTTCAACCGTTCCATCCGGACAATTGCGCACCCATCCGCCAAGCTCTAATTCAGAGGCCCTGGTTTTGGCGCTGGCCCGGTAGCAAACCCCCTGCACCCGTCCCTGCACCACAATATGCAACGCCTTAACTTCCATGAGCGGCCGTCATTTTTTCCGATGCGTCTGTTCGAACAGATGCTGGACCTCCCGGTAAACCCCAAACTGGGAACCATCGCTGATTTTGGGGCCGAATTTTCCCAGATCCCGCATGATGCGCTGAAACTCCGATGTGGAGCCGTTGAAGTTTTCTATGAGGGGACGAAAATAGGCCTGCTCATCCGGGTCGAGCCGGTCGCATATGATACGCAGACGGGTTTTTAGTGGCTCGTAATCATTCTCCATATCCTTTTCATACTAGCTCTCCCGTTAAATCTTTTCAAGCACGCAAACGGAAAATGCCGGGCTTTGCATATGCAGTTTAAAAGCGCCGACAACCGTTCAAACAAACCCACTTCTTCCTCCAGCAGTCCTTGGAGAAGGTCAAAGCTTTTTAACTAAAACAGGTCAAATTCCTCAAAAATGGATAAATCGACCGGCAATTCGGCAAACAGCCGAAAAAAATAGGATGTTTGGGTTCACCCTCAGTCGTAATTTCTCCCAAAAGAGTCCTTTCAAAGCTCACTTCTCAGATAAAAAAATAGATCTAAGTTAACCTTAACTAACTGATATTTTTGGGTTTTACATTTACTTTTACATGGAAATTCGTGATAATAGAAAGAACCCGAGTCATCCATACCTTCACTTTTAGTTGCCGGACTGCTCATATGGGTGACGGCTACTCGTGTATCACCATCGAGCTTTCAAAAGGGATTCATTCTATCCGGGCTTTATTCGCTTATGGAGATCATGTCCCGTA
>JAJDBE010000151.1 GCA_029261515.1 Nitrospinaceae bacterium
TTGATCACAGCGCCAGGGAGGTATCCCATGCCCTTGTAGGCGAGGACGGAAGTCGCGCCGTGGCGTTTGCTGAGCCGGGTTTTGTCCGCCCCCAGAATCATGGAGATGTGCGCGAATTTCGGACGCGGGGTGTCGAGCGCGTCGTACATCAACGCCTGCCTTGGCGTGTTGGAAAGATGATCGTCGCCGCGGATGACGTGGGTGATGCCCATATCGGCGTCGTCCACCACCACGACAAAATTGTAGGTGGGCGTCCCGTCGGTGCGTTGAATGATGAGGTCGTCCAGTTCCTCGTTTTGGAAGGTGACCTGGCCGCGCAAGAGATCGTGCACGGTGACCGAGCCTTCCAGCGGCGCTTTGAAACGGACGATGAAGGGCACGCCTTCAGGTTGATCGGCGCGATTGCGGCAACGCCCGTCGTATTTGGGTTTCAAGCCTTGTTTCTGCGCTTCCTGCCGCCGCGCTTCCAATTCTTCCGCAGTGCAGTAGCAGCGGTAGGCTTTTTCTTCATTGAGCAGGCGTTCTACATTTTTTTTATAGATGTCCTGACGCTCGGTTTGCCGATAGGGGCCTTCGTCCCAGTCGAGCTTCAGCCACTGCATGGCCTGGATGATTTCCTCAATCGACTCCTCGGTCGAGCGTGAGGCGTCGGTGTCCTCAATGCGCAGGACGAATTGGCCGCCGTGGTGCCGGGCGAACAGCCAGTTGAACAGGGCCGTCCGTACGCCGCCGATGTGCAGGAATCCAGTGGGACTGGGGGCAAAACGCACTTTGATGGTTTCATTCATTTGCAAAAAATTTCCTCTGTGGATGGCATTGCGGTTCCGGTGATCGATCCATGGAATAACAGCCGCCTAGGGTAGCAAATAAGCCGATGAAAATTAAGTCCTTTGTTTCTATTGCCAATTTATATTATGGTGGTTTCATGCAATTAAAAAATTGCGGAAAATAATTGAAATGATCAATAAATATAAAGGTTTCCCATGCCCCGTCCGGTTCGGTTGATTCTTCTTATTTTGCTGATCGCCGGGACGGTTTTTTTCGTTTCCCGTGCCCTCAATGATAAATCCGGTGGGGAAGAAAATGTCATTCGCGTATCGGGCAACATTGAGGTGACGGATGCGGAAGTCAGCTTCAAGATCGCCGGTCTGATGCAGGAGCGTTTGGTCAACGAGGGGGAAATGGTAACAGCCGGTCAGCCGGCGGCGCGGCTGGAAAGCCGGGATCTGCAGCACGAAGTGGCCATAAAGAAAGCGGAGGTTGACGCGGCGGCGGCGGATCTGGCGGAACTTTTGGCCGGGTCGCGGGTGGAGGATATCGCTGAATCCAGAGCCGCGGTTGAGAGAGCGCAGTCGAATCTGGATGAACTGCTGGCAGGCTCCCGGCCTGAGGAGATCGCGGCTTCCCAGGCCACCGTGGACCGGGCCAGGGCGGATATGGAGAATTTACGGGTTGAGATGCAACGCTACAAAAAACTTTATCAGGAAGGTTTTGCCTCCGCCGAAAAATATGACAAAGCCAAAACCGATCATGAGATGGCCGAGGCGCAGGTGAAGCAGACTCTGGAACTGCTCAAGCTGGCCAAGGAGGGTCCGCGCAAGGAGAATATCGATCAGGCGCGCGCCGCATTGCGGGAAGCGAAGGAGAGGTATAAAAAGGTCAAAAAAGGTCCCAGGGAGGAAGCGATCGACCAGGTGCGCGCCCGCTTGTCCAAGGCGAAAGCCGAGCTGGCGCTTGCCGAAACCCGGATCGGCTATGCCGAGGTGGTCTCACCGCTCACCGGAGTGGTGCTTTCGGAAAATATTGAAGCGGGAGAATATGTTGTGCCGGGAACGCCTGTCGTGACGGTGGGCGACCTGGTGAACGTCTGGGTCCGGGGCTACGTCAACGAGACCGATCTGGGACGGGTCAAGCTGGGGCAGAGCGTGCATGTCCGGTCCGACACGTATCCGGATAAGATTTATGATGGAAAAATTTCGTTCATTGCCTCGCAGGCGGAGTTCACGCCCAAGAGCGTGCAGACCGAAAAAGAGCGGGTGAAACTGGTGTTCCGCATCAAAGTGGATATCCGCAATCCCGCCATGGAACTCAAGCCCGGCATGCCGGTGGACGCGGATATCCTTTTGAACGAAGCCGGTCATGGATGAAATCATTCGTGTCGAAAACCTCAGCAAAACATTCGACTCCGTGGCGGCGGTCGACGGGCTGACGTTCTCGGTTCGCAAGGGAGAGGTCTTTGGCATCGTCGGCCCGGACGGCGCCGGGAAAACCACCACCATGCGGCTGTTGACTTCGATCATGGATCCGACCTCCGGGGATGCGTGGGTGGCGGGGCATCACATCGTCAAGGAATCGGAACAGGTCAAGGAAAACATCGGCTACATGAGCCAGAGATTCGGGTTGTACGAGGATCTCAGCGTGATGGAGAACATCCATTTTTACGGCGACATTTTCTCGGTTCCCCGCAAGGGAAGAGCGGAAAAAATTGACCGTCTCCTTTCCTTCAGCAACCTCGCGCCTTTTAAAAAGCGGCTCGCCGGCAACCTCTCCGGCGGCATGAAGCAGAAGCTGGGGCTGGTCTGTGCCCTGATCCATACGCCCAGGGTGCTCTTCCTGGACGAGCCCACCAACGGCGTGGACCCGGTATCGCGGCGCGATTTCTGGCGCATTCTGGGGCAATTGCTGCATGAGCAGGTCACGATCCTGGTTTCCACCGCTTATCTCGACGAGGCGGAACGGTGCCACCGCATCGGTCTCATTCACAAAGGAAAAATGCTGGCTTCCGGTTCGCCAAAGGAAGTGAAGACGATGATGCAGGGGGCGATTCTAGAGGTGCGCTCCTCTCAGCCGCGGCGCGCGTTTGACTGCCTGCGTCAAAAACTCCGGTCCGGTTACCCAAGCCTGTTCGGCGACCGCATCCACGTGGTGGCGGAGGATTCCGAGAAAACATCGCAAGAGATAAAAACACTGCTGAAGGATGAAGACCTGTCTCTTGCCGGTATCCGAACGGTGGAACCCAGTCTTGAAGATGTCTTTGTTTCCGTCCTTGGGCAGAACAGGGAATCCCACTCCCATGATGACAGTTGACAACGAAAATGCAGTGACCGTAAAGGACCTGGTGAAACGCTTCGGCGATTTCATCGCGGTCAACCGTGTCAGCTTTGAAGTCGCAAGAGGCGAGGTTTTCGGGTTTCTCGGACCTAACGGCGCCGGGAAATCGACGACCATCCGCATGCTGTGCGGCCTTCTGCTTCCCACCAGCGGCTCCGGAATGGTTGCGGGCTACGACATCCTCACCGAGACGGAAGAGATCAAATCCCATATCGGCTACATGAGCCAGAAATTCTCACTTTATCCCAATTTGACGGTCAGGGAGAACATCGATTTTTACAGCGGCATCTATAGAATCCCGGAGGCAAAGAAAAAGGCCAGAAAAGAATGGGTTCTGGAGATGGGGCATCTTGGGGAGTATCAGGATTCTCTCACCGCCATTTTGCCGGTGGGCCTGAAGCAAAGACTGGCGTTAGGCTGTGCGATCCTGCACGAGCCGTCGATCCTTTTTCTGGACGAGCCCACATCCGGGGTTGATCCCATCAACCGGCGCCGGTTCTGGGACCTGATTTACGATTTGTCCGGCAAAGGCGTCACTGTTTTTGTCACGACGCATTATATGGACGAAGCGGAAAACTGCGACCGCCTGGGGCTGATCTACCGGGGTGAACTGATTGCCAGCGGTCCTTCGGACAAACTCAAATCGGAACTCATGCAGGAAGAGGTTTTGGAGATCCATTGCGACCGGCCTCAGGATGCCATGCTGGAAATTGAACAACAGTTGGGAATCTCCGATGTTTCTCTTTTCGGCAACAGTTTGCACCTGGTCGCAGACGAGGATAAAGCCGCCGCAAAGGATATCGCCGGTTTTCTGCAAAAACAGGGGCACAAGGTGGAACGCGTTGAAAAAATCGCGCCGTCTCTGGAGGATGTTTTTGTGTCGCTCATCCAATCCCGCGACCGCATGGAAGCGCCGCAAGTGGAGGTGAAGCGATGAAGTTTTCCCGCATCTGGGCGGTCACCTGGAAAGAATTCATTCATGTCATCCGCGATCCCCGCAGTATCGGCATGGGCATTGCCATCCCCATTATTCTTCTGTTGCTATTCGGGTATGCGCTGACTCTGGATGTCGATGATGTTCCCCTGATTGTTTGGGATCAGAGCAAATCTCCGGCGAGCCGGGAGTTTATCAGCCGGTTTGAAGGGTCGCGCTATTTCAAGTTAAAAGGGTACACGGAAAATTACCATGTTGTGGAACGGGCCATCGATTCGCGCGAGGCATTGGCCGGGCTCGTCATTCCAAGGGATTTCGCCCAGAGGATCGAGTCGGGGCGTCCTGTTTCGGTGCAATGGATTGTGGACGGCAG
>JAJDBE010000152.1 GCA_029261515.1 Nitrospinaceae bacterium
CTGGACCGGGAAGTGATCCAGCCCGACGACGGTTTCAACACGCCTGCCGTCACCCAGAATGACGGGGTCGATTATGTTCCGAGCAAGCCTTTTGTGCTGTTCGGGCACAATTTTGCCTCTATTGCGGGAGCCGGACCCGTCATCGGCCCGATCATCGCCATGCACCACTTCGGCTGGGGGCTGACGATTGTCTGGATTCTGATCGGCAACGTGTTCATCGGCGCCGTGCACGATTACATCACTCTTATGATTTCCGTCCGCAACCGTGGCAGTTCCATTGCCGACATCGCCGAGAACACGATGGGCATCCGCGCCAAATCCGTGTTCGCGGTTTTCCTGGTGCTGGCAATGCTGCTGGTGGTGGCGGTGTTCGGGATTGTGGCGGCCAAGACCCTGATCGCCCAACCGGAAATGGTATTCCCGACCTTCGCCATCATTCCCGTTTCCATGATTCTCGGCTGGTTCATATACAAACGCGGCTGTAACCTGGCTTTGGCCTCGGTCATTGCCGTGGGCGCTCTGATCCTGAACATTTATATCGGCTTTAAATTTCCCATTCCCTTGCCGGAGGAAGGTCTGCTTGGCCTGTCTCCCTTGATATTCTGGTTTGTGGCGCTGATGATATACGCCGGCGTGGCTTCGGTCCTGCCGGTGCAGATTTTATTACAGCCACGTGATTACTTGTCGACGTATGTGCTGTTCGGCTCGATGTCGTTGGGGATTCTGGCTCTCCTATGGGTGCATCCAGAGATCAACACGCCTGCTTATCGGGGGATGATTTCGGATGAACAGGGACCGGTGTGGCCGATGCTGTTTGTTCTGGTGGCCTGTGGCGCAGTGTCGGGATTCCATTCCCTGGTGGCTGGCGGCACCACGTCCAAACAGCTGGCGACCGAGACCCAGGGCAAGCCCATCAGTTACGGCGGCATGCTGACCGAAGGAGTGGTCGCGGTGGTCACCGTGCTATTGGTGGGCGGCGGACTTTACTGGGTGGCCCCGGCTGGGGGAGGGGTGGACATGGCGACTTTGGGATTCCGCGAAACCTTGCAATCCGGCGGCTGGATTCTGGCATTTGGCAATGGGTTCGGCAACGTGGTGCACCAGATGCTGCCGATATTGAGTTTCACCTTTGCCTCGATGATCGCGGTGCTGGCGCTCAACACCTTTGTGTTGACGACCCTCGATACGGCGGTGCGGATCACGCGGTTCATTGTGCAGGAATCGCTGGGCCGCAAGGTTCCCGTTTTTCAGAGCAAATATGTGGTCACCGTCGCCATCATTTTTCTGGCTTATTTGATCGGGGCGACGGAAGGCTGGCAGAAAATCTGGCCGATCTACGGGGCGACGAACCAGCTCATCGCCGCGGTGGCGTTGATGGTCGGCTCCACTTATCTCATGGCGGCGAAAAAACCGACGAAGTACACGCTTTACCCGGCGATCTTCATGGTCGTCACCACCATCGGGGCGCTGGCGTGGCAGGGCTATCAATTTCTCATGGGTCCTGAGCCGAATTATTTGTTGGGTGGCGCCGCGGTGATCCTTATCGCTTTGGCGATGTTTGTCGGCAGTGAGGGCCTGCAGGCCTTGCGGGGTCGGCGAACTGGCGAACTGAAAGCTGCGCCTTCAGAAGCGTGACCGGGTCTTTATTGGCAATTGCCGAAGAATATACTATGATGAGGGTTCATTTACAGGACAACCGTGACTCTGGAAAACAGGGGTCTGATAGGTAAAGGTTTGGTGCAATGAAACTCAGTGAAATTCTGGCCGCAAGAGAGAAGGCCAAGGAAAAAACAGTGCAGGGGACTGCGGCGACAGCTCCGGCTCCTGCTAAGCCTGCCGCCGCGAAATCCGTCCTCAAAGTCATCCGCACCCGCGAGACCCCCAATGACAATGCACTGCAATTTGTGTTGAACGCGCAGATTCTCGATCAGGGCAATAAGTCTTACGCTACGAAAGCCGAAGCCGATGGCGACAAGTTGGGAGAAGCTTTATTTGAGGTGAAGGGAGTTCAAAACGTTTATGTGATGGAAAACTTCGTCACCGTCACCAAGAGGTCCGATACCCCTTGGGGTTCTCTCAAGGACCGGATCTGGAAAACCGTCGATAAGCATGTGACGATTTATCCCAAAGAAGAAAAGGCCGCCCGCATCCAGATTGATGTGGAGAACTTTCCCGCATTGTCCGAGGAAGATAAATTGAAAGCCATCGAGATGGTGCTCGACCGTTCGATTCGTTCCAACCTGGCGCGGGACGGCGGCGGCGTGGAAGTCAAGGGGATCGAGGACACCGTCGTCCGCATTCAATATCACGGCGCTTGCGGCAGCTGCGCCACCTCCACCAGCGGCACCCTGCAATACATCCAGACCCAGCTCAAGCAACAACTGCATTCCGGATTGACCGTCAAACCGGTTTAACTTTCCTCTTCTTCACTCTTTTTGCAAGTCGGCCAGTGATTTTGGAATTTGAGTGAGGCCCTTAAAAAGGCGGTTGGATTTTTCGCTGATGGATTTCTGCGGAATGAGCGCGATTTTGGGTTCATAGAACGTCCCGGTCACTTTGAAGTAAGTTTCGATGACGCCTCCTTTTTTCCCTCCCGTAAGAAATTCTCCTAAAACCGGCACCGCATTCACCAGGTCATCGAGCATTTGCAGAGGCATGGCTTTGATTTCCGCGCGGATTTTCCCGGTATGCAGCTGGGCCTTGCCATTGACCCATATTTTTAACTGCGGTCCGTCCATGTTGAAGTTGTCTGTGGCCATGAGTCCCCGCAATATTTTGAAATCGCCGCCGATGAACTTGTACTCCAGACCGCTTTTCCCCATTTCGAGAGCGGTGGAAGGGTTTAACAGCACGAGCAGGGTTTTAAGGGGCGCCAGTTTCTGAATAGTTCCATCGGCAAGATCGAGTTTGAAGTTGCCCGAAAGCCCCTCGGCGAAATGATCGAATTGTTTTTTCTTCGCGCCCTTTTCCGGCGTCAGGCGGCCATGAAATTGGCCGGAGAAATTAGCCGGCCCAATAAGAGCGTTTTTGGTCAGGTCCTCGGCGCGCAATTGTTGCCCCTGAATCTTGAGGGAATAAATTTCCTGACCTCCATCAAAGTTCCCCGTCAGTCGAATCTCGCCGTGTTCCGGCCATACTTTCCCAGCAATCAGATCAATGATCTCTGATTTCACTTGAACTTTGGCCCAGGCTTTTTTGAGTGGAACGTCATTAACTAGAATGCGGTGTAGTTCTACCTCCGCCGTGGTCCGTTGCAAACTGCCTTCTTTTATTTGCACCTCCGCTTGCCCGATCTGCTGCGCCGCGTTCTCGCCTAATGCCAGGTTTTCGCCCTTGATGACGCCGCTCCACCTGAGAGCGGAGAGGTCCATTCCATTTGCCGCCAGTTGTAAAGGTCCTTTGAAGTTGAGAGCGCCTGACGTTTTTCCTTGAGAAGGGAGCGCATCTTTATGTTCTTTCGCAAGATTAATCAGTGAAAAATCCAGTCCATTAAAGGTGACATCTGAATTCACGAAAATAGAAGACTTCTCTTTTAGAGGGGCGGAAAAGGTCACCGTTCCTTTTTCCTGAATCTGTCCGCCAAAAACCTCACCGCTGATATTCTGCTTCAAAACCGGATGTTTCCAATTGCCTTGGCCCGTTAGCCGAGGGATTTGCAGTTTCGCATCAGGAGTTTGATAAAGAGCATCGCGGATGTTGGCGGCAAAACTCACCTGGGCCTGTTGTCTGAGAGAGTCGAGGTCCTGAATCGCTTCCACTGGCGCCTGCATCTGCACCGAGAATTGTTCAATCGTTCCTTGTTCCAATTCTTTTGGAATCTTTAAATCCGGGAACAACGCAGTCATTTTTCGCATTTGAGATACAGACACCGGGTCCGATTTCAAATCAACGGTCATGAGAGAATTTTCGGCCAGCAGGTCCTTTGCCAGCACGTTGCCCCGGAATTGAATGTCGCTGATCGCCAGTTGCAGGGAATCGATGGAGGCGTCCATATGTTGCGGGGAAGGACGCAGTATCTTCATTTCAAGGGAGACGTTTATCGGAATTTCCCGGCCACCGGGCGATTGCGAAGCGTCCGGCATTAAAACGATCTTTCCCTTTTCAATTTCAATATGCTCGAGACTGAAATCCGTTTTCCTGAGAGTTTCCTTAAACTCTTGAACCGCAACTGCACTTTCTTGAGATTTTTCCTCAATTGTTTGAGTAGTTTCTGAACCCAGTGGAGGGATTGCCTCTTGCGCGGCAGGTTTCGCATAAACCTGGATCAGCGGCTGCACGATCGTGACCTTTTTGATTTTCAATTGTTTGTTCAGCAAGGGGCCAAGTTCCGCCAAAAGGTACATGCTTTTTGCCGAAAACAGATCGCGGGAGCCATCTTCGGACCCAACACGCAGGCCGCCGCATCTAAATCCCAGACCCTGAGTGAACTCGAGGTTCAGAGACTCAAATTGAACTTTTAAACCCGTCACCTCGGACAATTTGGCTGCTATCGGTTCGCGGAACCGGTCGAGGTCGA
>JAJDBE010000153.1 GCA_029261515.1 Nitrospinaceae bacterium
CCAGGTTGTCCTTTTTGATATGTTTAGGATGCAATCCCATGAATTCCGATGCGATGGTTTGGGAAATATCTTTCTTTCTCTCGATGAGCCGCCGCAAGTCGCCGTCGGTGATGACGCCCTTTAAATCGCCATTGCCGTCCACCACGAAAGTGGTGCCGAGTCGTGTGTGGCTGATTTACTTGTTGACCTCGAAAATATTGGCGGTTTAGGCCACTTTGGGGATGTCGCCGCCGATGTGCATCAGGTCGTTGACCGTCATCAGCAGTTTACGCCCCAGACTGCCGCCGGGATGGTTAACGGCGAAATCCTCCTCGCGGAACCCGCGCAGGTCGAGAAGCGCCATCGCAATCGCGTCCCCCATCGCCAAAGCCGCAGTGGTGCTGGCGGTGGGCACGAGGCCCATATTGCAGGCCTCCTCCTTGACCCCGATATTGAGAATATGATCGGAGCGTTTGGCGAGGGTGGAACCGAGGTTCCCCGTCATCCCCACCAGTGTGCATTTCAAACGGCTGAGCGTGGGCAAAAGACGCACGATTTCATCAGTCTCGCCGCTGTTGGAAATGGCGAGCACGATATCGCCGCGGGTGATGATGCCCACATCGCCGTGGCTGGCTTCCGCCGCATGCAGAAAAACAGCCGGAAGACCGATGCTGGAAAAGGTGGCGGCGATTTTGTGGCCGATCAGGCCGGATTTCCCCATTCCCGTGACCACGACGTGGCCCTGGCATTGATCCAGTTCGCGCACGACCCTGGCAAACGTCTCGTCGATGCGTCCGATGAGATCCGCCACCGAGTCGCTTTCGATTTTCAAAACCTGTTTGGCGCGTTCGATCAGCGACTGGGTTTGCTGCGCCGGATTCTGGGAGGATGTTTTAACCGCACGCATAATCGCGATACCTCAGTGGAGTCCTTTAAATTCAATAAGTTCAGTCTGAAATTCGGAGGCCATCATAGCACAATTCGTTGGACTCGGCAATGACGCGACTCTATAATGAACCCTCGTAAAATCGGAGGTTTCCCTCCGTTCCTTCCCAACCTTTCTATTCCTGGATCATGAGTAAAAAACAAACCCTGTATCTCATCGACGGCTCGTCCTACATCTTCCGGGCTTATTACGGTATTCGTCAGAACCTTTCCAATTCCAAAGGACTTCCGACCAACGCCATTTATGGGTTCGTCACCATGCTGCAAAAGGTGGTACGGGAGGAAAATCCGGATTATATCGCGGTGGCGTTCGACAGCAAGGAAAAGACCTTCCGCCACGACATGTATCCTGAGTATAAAGCCAACCGCGAGGTCCCGCCAGAGGATTTAGCGCAGCAGTTCCCTTATTTCGAGCCGGTGGTCGAGGCCTACAATATCAAAGGTATCCGAGTCCCGGGGGTGGAGGCGGACGACATCATCGGCACGCTGGCAAAGCAAGGCGAAGAAGCAGGGCTGGAGGTGGTCATCGTCAGCGGCGACAAGGACATGATGCAGTTGATCGGGCCGCATGTCTCCATGCTGGACACGATGAAGGCAAAACTGTTCAAGAAGAAAGAGGTGGTGGAAAAGTTCGGCGTCGGCCCGGAAAAAGTCATCGAGGTGATGGGGTTGATGGGCGATTCCAGCGACCACATTCCCGGCGTCAAGGGCGTTGGGCCGAAAACCGCCACGGAGCTGATTCAAAAATTCGGCTCCATCGAAGACTTGTACAAACGCCTGGATGAAGTCGACAAGAAAAAATTACACGAAAAACTGACGACCGATAAGGAGAACGCTCTCCTCAGCCGCAAACTGGTGACCATCGACACGGAAATTTCCCTCGATTGCAAAATCGCCGATTTAAAGGTTCAGGAGGAAGATCGCGACGCGTTGATAAAACTGTTCACGGAACTGGAATTCACTTCTTTAATCCCCGAAGAGGGACAAAAGCCCGCCGTCAAAAAGGAGCATGTGTACCGGACCATTTTATCCGAAGACGATTTTGCCACTCTGCTCGACCAGCTAAGTGCTGTCAAGGAATTTGCTCTCGACCTTGAAACCACCAGCCTCAACCCGGTCGCCGCCGAGGCGGTGGGGATTTCGTTTTCGTTCGAGGAAAACGAAGCCTGTTACATTCCCCTCATGCATCGGTATCTTGGCGTTCCCGAACAGTTGGATAAAAAAATGGTGTTCAAAAAACTGAAATCCGTTCTTGAGAATCCCAAGATTGGCAAGATCGGCCACAACATCAAATACGATCTCATCGTTTTGCAGAACGAAGGCGTTCACTTGCAGGGAGTCGCGTTCGACACCATGCTGGCCTCCTATGTGCTCGATCCCTCACGGCGCAGTCACAGTTTGGATGACCTGGCGCTGGAACTGCTTGGCCACAAAAATATCACTTATAAGGAAGTCGCCGGAACCGGGGCCAAGCAGATCGGCTTCGAGGAAGTGGAAGTCGAGCGCGCCACGGAATATGCGGCGGAGGATTCCGATGTCACCTGGCGCTTGTATCTGAACCTGAAGCCCAAGCTCAAAGACGATCTTCTGGGGTTGTTCAACGAAATCGAAATTCCCCTACTGGAAGTGCTGGCGGAGATGGAGATCAACGGCGTGTTTGTCGACAAACAGCATCTCGCCGCCCTGTCGAAAAAGATGGAAAAGGAGTTGCAGGGATATGAGAAGAGCATCTACACGCTTGCAGGCGAGGAGTTCAACATCAATTCGCCGAAACAGCTTTCGGTGATTTTGTTTGAGAAACTGAAACTCCCGGTCATCAAAAAAACCAAAACCGGGTATTCCACCGATGTGTCGGTGCTTGAAGAACTGGCGTCGCACCACGAACTGCCGGATAAAATTTATTCCTACCGCCAGCTGGGCAAATTGAAATCGACCTATGTGGACACGCTGCCGCTGGAGATCAACAAGAGGACCGGGCGCGTGCACACTTCGTTCAATCAGACGGTGGCGGCCACGGGGCGGTTGAGCAGTAGCGACCCCAATCTGCAGAACATCCCCATCCGCTCGGAAATGGGCAAAGAGATCCGCAAGGCGTTCATTGCGGAAGGGGAGGGGAAGCTCTTGGCAGCGGATTACTCGCAGATTGAGCTACGAATTCTGGCGCATCTTTCCGGCGACGAGGTCCTGACCCAGGCGTTTAAAAAGGGAGAGGATATCCACACGCGGACGGCGGCGGAAATTTTCGGCACCTCGCTGCAAAATGTCGATCCGGATACCCGGCGCATGGCCAAGGCGGTCAACTTCGGAATTATTTATGGTCTCAGCGCGTTCGGCTTGTCGCGTCAGTTGAAGATCACGCCGAAAGAGGCGAAAACATTTATCGACCAGTACTTCGCATTGTACAAGCGCGTCAAAACTTTCATCGAGGAAACCATCGAGCAGGCGCGTAAGCTGGGCTACACGACCACGATGATGAACCGCAAACGCTATCTGCCGGACCTGCACAGCAAAAACCGGCAGGTGCGGGAATCTGCGGAACGCATCGCCATCAACTCGCCGCTGCAGGGCAGCGCCGCGGACCTCATCAAAGTGGCGATGATCAATTTGTCCGGCCAGCTTAAAAAACGAAAACTGCAATCGAAGATGATCCTTCAGGTGCACGATGAGCTGGTTTTCGAGTGCCCGCAAAAGGAAAAGAAGGAAATGCACGAGCTGGTCAAAAAGGAAATGGAAGGCGTGTGTAAGTTCTCAGTCCCGCTCATTGTGGACATGGGGTGGGGGGATAACTGGAACGAAGTGCATTGATGGGGAAGGGCAGTAAACTCATTCTTCTCCCTTGTCATCCTGAGCCCGTTATATTTTACCTTTGCCTTCATGCCCCGGAGGGGTATGTCGAAGGAGGGGAGAAGGAATCTATTTTTAGTTTTTCCGAATTAAAGGATCTCGCGTGAAACACGCTGTCATTTTTTTCCTGCTGTGTATCGTATTCGCATCGCCTGTTCTTGCGCGTGAAAAAATGGAAATCTTTCCGCTCAAGCACCGGCAGGCAAGCGAGATGATTCCGGTCATCCAATCCCTGCTCGGCGGCGAGGGAACCGTTACCGGAATGCGCAATCAACTGGTGGTTCGCACGACGCCGGAGAATTTGAAACAGGTCCGGGCGGTCATCGAGAAGCTGGATACCAAAATGGTCAATTTGGTCATCACCGTGAAACAGGATGCCAGCCTCAATGTCCAGCAACAGGAAGCCGAAATTTCCGGCAGCGTCAAAGTGGGTGAGAAGGGGCGCGTGGTGGTGGCTCCGGGAACGGGAAATTCAGGCGGGCTGACCGCTTCCGGTTCTTTCCCTGATGGAGAGGTGAAAGCGCGGGTCAATGAGAGAACCTTCAATGAAGATGAAGGGGGCATGCAACAGGTCACGACTTTGGAAGGCCGGCCTGCGGTCATCCATATCACGCAATCGATTCCCTTTGTAGAACGGGAAACCGTAAGGGACAGAGGCAAAGTGTTTCGCAATGAATCTCTGGTGTTTCGCGATGTGACTACCGGGTTCACCGTTCTGCCCCGGTTGCAGGGCGATCAGGTGGTGATCGAGATCAACCCGGTGGCGTCGCGCACCCGGCAGGATGTCATCGAGTCACATGCCATCAGCACAACAGTGAGCGGCAGACTCGGAGAATGGATCGAGCTTGGAGGATTGTCTCAACAGTCGGATTCAGGGGATTCCGGCATTCTCAGCCGGTCTACCGAAAACAGGAGCGAGCAAAGAAAAGTTTTCTTGAAAGTGGAAAAGAAAGATTTGAAATAATTTTTTAATATTATAGTAAATGTTCAAAATCAAGCGTTGCCTTCTTTTCACTGCCCAAAAAATGAGCGAAAATATAGCTTATGAAAAAAGAACATGATTTGAAAAATATCTACTTTGACAAAATTATACAGGGAAGGACTACCTACTTTGATGAAAGCAGGAATAAGCCTGGCCACAATGTTAATTTTGAACAGGCATGTGCAATTATCAAAAATCCAGGGGGAGTCATTCCCGGTAAAAAAGACAGACTTATTTATGCCGGAAGACTTGAAGAAGGTAGTAGCCCAATTGTCGCTGTTGTTTCGGCGACAACTTCGGTATGTCACAAATCTGGCAGGCAATTACAAGTTGGGGTAGTATTCAACGCCTACAAAAATTCTAAAAAAAAGATTCTTAGACTACTTGATTGAAAAGCGGTCAGGTCTTGACTTAGGGCAAAAACTATTTTCGTTTTTTTCTTTTCCGCAGTTGCTTTTCCACCATTTTTATCAGTTCGCCTGAGAGCAGGGCGAAGCGTTGGACTGCGTCCTTTTCTAATTTCAGGTTTTCCCCATCTTCCACCGCGAAATAGGGAGTCACCGGTTTTTTCTTCCGGTCCCTGATTTCTTCTTTTTTCATTTGCCGGGCAAACGCCTTGACGCGGGGGCCGTGGCCATTGAGGTTTCCCTTGTCTTTGGCGTAACAGTCCGCCAGGCGGAAACAGTTGGCCAACTCCTGCCAGCCGTACCACTCGCTTTTGGGATCGAACTTGTAATGCCAGTAGTCAATCTCCCGGATGCAGGGTCTCTGGGTGATGGGTTTCATGCGTTTAGGAAGTTTGTTGGCTGGCGGGACATCGATTATTTTGTTCATTTCCCGTTGCAGGAATCCCTGGCAGATGATGAGGCCGAGGCCGAAATATTTCGAATCCACATCGCAGTCGATCGGATCAGCGATGCGGTGGGCGTGGAAAACGGATTTCTGGATCATCTCTTGAATCTCGTGCAATACGGCGTCGTGGTGTTGGCTCATTCCGGGGGACCTCATGAAAACAATTGAAGGGATGGTTTTTGCTCCCGGACCTCTGCCGGGGGTCGAGAGATTATAAGACTTTGCTGAGCATTTTTAAAGGTATGTTAGGATATGCGGGGAAAAAATATCCACTTCATTTCATTAAAGCAACACACGTTTGGGACTTCGCTTAGTGACTATCCGGAGTTTCGTTTACTTTTGGAGATGGTATGTCGGAAGAGATTAAATTTAACAGAAAAAGAATAGTGGCGACGAAAAACGACCAGAAGGGCGCGGATCTACGTAAAGCGGACCTCAGCAAGCTGAATCTCACTCAGGGCGATTTCCGGGAAGCTGACTTCAGCGAAGGGTTCCTCTCGCAGACGGATTTCAGCGGCGCCAACCTGAATAAAGCGGTTTTTAAGAAGGCCGACCTCAGCGGTGCCGATTTTTATGGCGCAAACCTGAGCGAAGCGGATTTAGGCGAGGCTTATCTGCGCCGGGCCAAATTCGAAAAGGCGTTTCTGCGCGATGCGGATTTCCAGAATGCGAATCTCAGGGAATCGTTTCTCATGCGCGCCAATTTGAAGGGCGCAAAGTTGAATGGGGTCAATTTTCAGGATGCGCAGATTCTACAAGCGAATTTACAGGAAGTGAATCTTGAGAATGCGGATCTGCAACGAGCCAATCTTAAGGGTTCTATTCTGGAGGGAGCCAATCTGAAAGGGGCTTTGTTGCAGGGAACAGACCTGCGCCATGTCAGGAGGCTGACGTGTCAGGATCTGGAGTCTGCCGTGGTGGATAAAACCACCAAATTCCCGGATCAGCTTAAAGTCACCTGGACGTCGGAAACGACCTTCACCTGTGAAGACCGTAAAAAGGGCGAAAGATAGCTGTCTGAAAGCAAAATCTTTGAATGTGGCCGAAAAACAGGGGAGTGAAAAATACGCTTTAAATCAGGACTTTGCCTACATCAAAAAGTAAAAA